>JBCBTA010000410.1:0-2852 GCA_039818905.1 Planctomycetota bacterium | reverse complement strand
GCGTTGGCCGGGACCCACAGTGGCACGGTGGACGCCTTGCACAGCTCGATACCCGACCCGTGCAGGAACCCGGCCATGAGCAGTTCGCTGATGCCGGGGGGCAGCGGGCAGGTCGCGGCGTACGGCAGGACGCTCTCGCCGCCGAGCGCGATCGCGACGGGCATCGGCTCGCCTCTGCGCTTCCACGAACGCCAATGTGCCGCGCCGTCGTGATGCACGTGCCAGTGCATGGCCAGTGTCCGGCGGCCGAGCAACTGGGCCCGGTACATGCCAATGTTGTGCGAGCTTGGCCGGTCGTCGCCGGCATCGTCGGCGTGAATGGTGTGGACGCCCCCGAGTGTGATGTACCGTCCGCGAATGTCCTCGTCGTCCTCGACGCCGGGGATGCCGCGGTTGATCTCGGCGGGATAGCCAACGCTGGCGAGATCGCCGTCGAGCGGCCAGCAGCGGATGATCGGCAGGCGGCGGAGGTCCACGTCGGCATGCGTCTGCACCACTTGTTGGCACGGCCCTGGCCGACGAAGACGTTTGGGACCGATCCGGAGCAGGGGGGCGAACTGACGGGCCTTCTCGAGTGCGCCGCGGAGCGAGCGTGGCGGTTCGGGCTTGACGAGCTCGCCGATGCGCGAGGCGATGGCCTCGAAGCCACGACCGAAGTGACCCGTCTCGGCGCCGGACGTGCCGTCGGAGCAGCCCAGGGCCATCTCCATACGCCGGTACGAGCCCATGGCATTGATGAGCAGCGGCACATCGGAGCCGTGGACATTGTCGAACAGCAGCGCATGCCCGCCTCGATCGTGAAGTCGAGGGTCCGTCCGCTGCGCGCCGGCGGTGGGGGCGTAGGGGGCTCGGGACTTGCTGACCCGATCAGTGATCGCGGCGATTTCCAGCAGCGGCGAGACACGCGCCGAGACGCGCCGCAACTCTCCGGCACGCTCGAGGGCAGCAACGAACTCGGGCAGATCGCGGTACATGAGTCAGATCGTATGACAGGGGCGCGACGAGGACGATCGGATACCATCCCTCCGCCTGCAAGATTCCCGGCCCCATTCCCAAGGATTCGTCCGGAGAGATGAGCACCCCACGACTGACCAACGGTGAGATGGCGATCGACCTTCGTGGCGTCGCCAAGACGTACGGACGCAAGGTCAAGGCGCTCCGCGGCGTTGACATGCAGGTCGGCCGCGGCGAGGTCTTCGGCCTGCTCGGACCGAACGGTGCCGGCAAGTCCACGCTCGTCAAGATCCTGATGACCGTCATCCGGGCGTCGCACTGCGAAGGCCATGTGCTCGGTCATCCCGTCGGGCACAAGCCGACGCTGACGAACGTCGGCTATCTCCCGGAACATCACAAGTTCCCCGACTATCTGACCGGTGCCCAGGTGCTTGACTTCTACGGCGCCCTCGGCGGCGCCGATCGCGCGACCCGCAAGAGCCGACAGAGTGATCTGCTCGAGCTGCTGGGGATGTCCAAGTGGGCGACGACCCGCGTCAGGAAGTACTCCAAGGGCATGCGGCAACGCACCGGCATCGCGCAGGCTCTGATGAACGACCCCGACCTCGTCCTGCTCGACGAACCGACCGACGGCGTGGACCCGGTGGGCCGTCGCGACATTCGCGAGGTCGTCATGGAACTTCGCAACCGTGGCAAGACCGTCTTCATCAACAGCCATCTGCTGAGTGAGCTGGAGATGGTCTGCGATCGCGTCGCGATCCTGGTGCAGGGCGATGTCGTCGCCCAGGGCACGATCGACGAGTTGACGGCGGATCAGGTGCGCTACGAGATCGAGTTCACTGCCCCCGAGCAGGGGCCGGACTCCATCGCCAAGGCCCTGCCCAGTGCTGTCCAGCGAACCGAGGACGATCACGTCTCGCGGTTCAGCAGCGGGCTGGCTCGCCGGGCGACGTACCACGGCGAACTTGCCACGGGTGAGGTGCTGGAAGTGCGGGAGGATCGTGTCGCCATCGGAACGCTGGATCCCGCCGCGGTGCAGCCGATCCTCGATGGGCTGCGTGCCCACGGTGTGGTGATCCGGTCGGTTCGTCCGGTTCGCCCGTCGCTCGAGGACCTGTTCATGCAAGCCGTCACCGATCCGAGCACCGGTGAGACGCTCAAGCCGGGGGCCGCCTCGTCCGGCACCACTCCGAGGAAGCGAGGCGAGGCATGATCGTTCGACAGACGACGGCCCTGTTCATCGATGCCTATCGCGAGCTCAACGCCAAAAAGCTCTTCTGGATCACGATGATCCTGTCGCTGCTGGTCGTCGTCGTCTTCGCCATGACGGGCGTGAACGATACCGGCGTCTCGTTCCTCATCTGGACCATTCCCGGCACCGATGCATTCGCAGCAATGATCGATCCGGCGATGTGGTACAAGTTCCTGTTCATCGCTTTCGGAATCGGAACGTGGCTGACATGGGTTGCCACGATCCTTGCGCTCATCTCCACGGCCGGGATCTTTCCCGATCTGCTCTCAAGCGGATCTATCGATCTCGTGCTCTCCAAACCGATTTCCCGGCTTCGCCTTTTTCTCACGAAGTATCTCACCGGTCTGCTGTTTGCAGCATTGCAGGTCTTCGTCTTCTCCGGCGCGTCCTTCTTGGTCATCGGCATCCGGGGAGGAGACTGGGAGCCGCGGATTCTGCTCGCAGTCCCCATCGTCGTCACGTTCTTCAGCTACTTGTTCGGCATTTGCGTGCTGATCGGCGTGATCACGCGCTCCACCATCGCATCGCTGCTGCTGACGCTGCTGGTCTGGTTCTTCTTCTTCATTGTGAACGTGACCGACGCCGCCTTCCTCGGCCAGAAGGCCGAGCGCGAGTTCGGCGTCGAGTTCAACGAGACGTGGGTCGC
>JBCBTA010000409.1:0-2873 GCA_039818905.1 Planctomycetota bacterium | reverse complement strand
GTCGAGTGCCTCCGCCGCGAGCTGCACGCCGACCTCGCCGGTGGGTCACTGATCGGCGACGCCGTGGACACCCTGCTGGTGCTGATCCTGCTCGGCGGTGACGAGCGGGCGGCGGGGGTGCTGGAACTGCCGGCACTGCTCGAGACGCTTGAGGCAGAGGGGCTTCGGCACGATCGCACGCTCGGGCCGCTGCTCGAGCGGGCCGAAGCCCAGCTTCTCGGCGTGCGTGAGCCGGTGGCGGCGTAACGGAAGAGGAGAGAGGGACGCGATGCGAGCATCACCACCTGCGCGGCGCCGGGCACGCGGCCGCACCATCCAGAGGCTCATTCGCACCCGGTCGGATGTCCGCGCCCCGAGAGACCACTCGGGGCGCGGGCGCCACCGACTCCACCGTCGCGGCTGACACGCGTCGCGGTGCTCCCGCCCGTCCGGTGACGTAGTCTGGCATGCATGGCGAATCCCATCGAACGACTCGGACTGCTCGACGATCCGTGTGTCATCGCCGCGTCCGACGCGACCGACCGCGATGTCATCTCCATCAATCCGGCGACCGGCGATGCGCTCGCCGCCGTACGCCTGCACAGCCGCGCCGACTATGACGCGATCGTCGATCGCGCCATGGCCGCCCAGGCCCAGTGGCGACGGCTCCCTGCGCCGAAGCGCGGCGAGATCGTCCGACGCATCGGACTTGCGCTGCGCGAGCATCTCGACGACCTCGGTTCGCTTGTCACCCTTGAGATGGGCAAGATCAAGCCTGAGGGCGATGGGGAGGTGCAGGAGTGCGTGGACATCGCCGACTTCGCCGTCGGCCTGTCGCGCCAGCTCTATGGCCTCACCATGCCGTCGGAGCGTCCGGATCACCGGCTGATGGAGCAGTGGCATCCGCTCGGAACGATCGGCGTCATCACCGCCTTCAACTTTCCCATCGCGGTGTGGGCGTGGAACGCGATGCTCGCCGCGGTCTGTGGCGATGCGGTCGTGTGGAAGCCGTCGCTCGTCACACCGCTGGTGGCGGTGGGGGCGACGCGCGTCGTCACTGACGTCATGCGCACACAGGACGTCTGGACACCGACCTCGGGCGTGCGCCCCGAAGACCTTTTCCCGCTGGTGCTCGGCACGGACGATGAGGTCGGCGAGGCGATGACAGAGGATCGTCGCCTGCCGCTGATCAGCGCAACGGGGTCCTGCCGCATGGGGCGTCATGTCAGCGCCCGCGTCGCCGGCCGGCTGGGTCGCTGTCTACTCGAGCTTGGCGGCAACAATGCCATCATTCTGATGCCTGATGCGGATATGGACCTCGCGGCACGGGCGGTCGTCTTCGGTTCGGTCGGCACGGCGGGGCAGCGCTGCACCAGCACGCGGCGCCTGCTGTGCGTCGGCGACGCGGCCGAGCGCATCGTGCCGCGACTCGTCGAGGCGTATCGCTCGGTCAGCATTGGTGATCCGTTGGATGCATCGACGCTGATGGGGCCGCTGATCAATCAGGCGTCGGTGGACGTTATGACCGGCGCGATCACGCAGGCGATGGACGCCGGGTGCGAGGTGCTCTGCGGCGGGCTGCCGGGCATCGAGCGGTTCGCGTCATCCGCGGGCACGTTCGTCGAGCCGACGATCATCCGCGTGCCGCGCGGCAGCGTGCCGGACATCGTGCGCGAGGAGACCTTCGCCCCGATTCTGTATGTCATGGAGCACGCCGACTTCGAGCATGCAATGGCAGCGCACAACGACGTGCCCCAAGGACTGTCGTCGGCGATCTTCACCGCATCGTCGCGCTCGGCGGAGCGGTTCCTGTCACCCGATGGCTCGGACTGCGGCATCGCCAACGTGAACCTCGGAACCTCGGGCGCGGAGATCGGAGGGGCCTTCGGTGGGGAGAAGGACACCGGCGGGGGGCGGGAGTCGGGCTCGGACGCGTGGAAGGCGTACATGCGTCGCCAGACCTGCACGATCAACTACGGCGAGGACCTGCCGCTGGCCCAAGGCATCACATTCGGGTCATGAGGTTCGGTGGTCGGGTTCGGGTTGTTCCACCGAACAAGGTCCGATTATTCCCATTTGGGAGCAGATTCCGGGAAGGATGGAACAATCGTCGCCCGATTCTGCTTGAAGCAGTCGTGGAAGGCGGCGGATAATCCATCCGGAGCCTTTGCGCTGCAGCGCTGTGGTCGTCTCGACTTCGAAGGAGAGGTATTCAGCATGGTTGGTTGTTTCCGTCGCGGAGCATCGCTCGTTTCCACCGTCATCCTCGCTGCCGCCGGCCTCTCGGCCCTGGCAGTCGCTGGATACTCCACCTTCTCGGGTCAGTCACTCTGCTCGCTCATGGGCGGCTCGTGCTCGGCAACGGAGGCCAATGTGGTCGCCGTCTCCGGGACGTCTGCCGGCGGTGCATGCTGCCCCCTCGGCAACCTGGCCGGTGACAACGCCGTTGCCGTGATCCCTGCCAGTTCGGGCAAGACGTCGTGCGCGACGGCCTGCAGCCCGAAGACGCAGGTCGCTTCGGCGTCCTCCTGCTCGAAGAGTTGCGGCAGCTCCTGTGGCCCCAAGGCCCAATCGGCAACCTTCGTCGCGATGAACGCCGAGTTCCCCGTCGTCATCCCGGCTGCCTACGGCGTTGAGCCGCAGATGGTCGCTCAGGCTGGCGCGTGCTCGCAGAAGGTATCATCCTGCTGCTCGAGCGGTGCGGGCAAGGCTCAGGTGATCGCGGCTTCCTCGAGCAGCTCCTCCTGCTGCGCATCCAAGAACATGACGACGACGCAGGTCGCCGCGGCTGGCAGCTGCTGCTCCAGCAAGGCGTCGTGCAGCAGCAGCACGGTCATGGCTGCCTCGTCCGCCAAGACCTCCTGCTGCTCTTCCAAGATGACGTCATCATCTTG
>JBCBTA010000408.1:0-2892 GCA_039818905.1 Planctomycetota bacterium | reverse complement strand
CTCGGGCGTCCCCACCGATATGCCATGCGCAGTGTGCATCGCCTCGGACTGCATGCCACCGACCAGACGGGCCACACCGAAATCGAGGATCTTCGGGATCCCGGATCCACCGTCTGATGGCGAAGCACCGAGTGCGGCGTCTCGCACGGTCACCAGGATGTTGCTCGGCTTGAGATCCCGGTGAATGACGCCGCGTTGATGGGCATACTGCACCGCGTCGCAGACACGGGCCACGAGCTCCACGATCTGCCGGCGCGGGAGCCCCCGGGATGCAACGTGCTCATCGAGCGGGAGCCCCTCAATGTGCTCCATCACGATGTAGGGCGTACTCACCCCTCCCACGTCCGCCGAGCCGGCGTCATAGATCCGCGCGATGCCCGGTGACTCCAACTGCCCCAGCACCTCGGCTTCGAATCGAAAACGCTCCAGCAACTGCTCGGATGCGAATGCCGGCGGGACCAGCTTGATTGCCACGCGACGGCGGGGGTGCTGCTGCTCCGCCTCGTACACCACACCCATCCCACCGCGCCCGATCTCGCGCACCAGCCGGTAGGGCCCAATCCACTCCGGATGCGGAGCTGTCGCTCCCTCCCCCGGACGAGAGCCCGCGAGAAACGACGTTGGCATCCGTGCATTCGCGGCGATCAACTCGCGCAGTTGCGCGCCGGCGATGGGATCCGAGCGCACGACGTCCGCGAGGAAGTCCTCCCGCGCAGATCCCTCCAGAGCGATCGCCCTGAGAAACAGGTCGTCAACCTGATGCTGCGCATCGCTCACGGGGTATCGCCCAGGCCATCCGGATCTCGAAAGCGACCCTCGAGCTTCTCGAAGATCCGGACGCGCGCCAGTCTCCACTCACGTTCCAGCGTGCGCTCGCTGACGCCCATCGCCGCTGCTGTCTGTGGGATCGTCAGCCCGACAAAGAAACGCAGCAGCACCAGCTGATGGAGCCGCGGCCGGGACTGTTCCAGCTCCACGAGCACGTCCTCGAGCGCAAGCATGTCATCCGCTGGCGTCTCAATCGGAATCTCGAGCTTCTCGGGTTGGAACGTCACCTGCGCCCCGCCTCGCTTCAGCGAGGACTTGTACCGCGCCTGCTCGACAAGAATGTCCTTCATCGCACGTGCTGCCGCGAAGAAGAAGTGCGCTCGGCTTTCCCAACCGGGATCGTTCTCTCCGACAATGCGCAGGTAGGCCTCGTGCACCAGCGCGGTTGGCTGCAGCGTCTGTCCCGGAGCCAGCGACTTCATGCGCGACTCGGCGAGTGCCCGAAGCTGCTCATAGACCAACGGCAGAAGATCCGCCGCGGCCCGAGCATCACCATCACTCGCGGCGTCGAGAAGGCGTTTGACTGTATCTTCACTCGCCAGGTCAGCCTCACTTCACCAGAAGCCGGTCGGAATGGGCCCGAGAAGCACCGCAGGCCGGGGAGATCTCTTGATTCTTCGAGAAACCTCCAGATTCCGTGACGGTGTTCTGCCGTGGATTTCGGCTTAACCATAGTCACGTCTGAACAGTGCGTGCATCACGCTCTGTTCGTGCGTGCTTGGGGAGATGGCTGCGCGGTGCGTGCGCCGGGACCCCACGGAGGAGAGAGAAGGATGCACACGTTGCTATCGGCGGCCTGCTTGCCGTCCGGCGCAGGCGCTGAAACACGAACAACCCCTGACGAGAGAGAGAAAGAGAGAGAGCTTCATGCAGATTCAATACCCCATTCGGCCCTTCATGATCTGTGGTGCGCTGCTGGTCTCGGCGGCTCAGCCAGCGTTCGGCGGTTTCGTCGTCCCGGGTTCCCAGTACGACATCAACCTCGCCAGGGGCTTCGGGGTCATCCCGAACGCCGTGTTCACTTTTGATGGCATCGACGAGGCGTATGTCACGACGACCGGCGTCGATGTCGTTGTCTCGGAGTCCGAGGTACCTCTGGGCGATGGGAGTTCGCTCATCACCATCCGCGTTCTCGGCGACGAGGGCATCTTTCCAGACAACCAAGATCCTGTGTTCTGGCAGTTCGGCGGCGCCAATGCGCTCGACTTCGTCCAGGATGTCGAACTGCTCACAGCCACCTATGCGTCACTCGATGTCGCTGGAGACCCGGTGTTGGGGCCCAACGGCCAGGCGACCGGGCCGACAGACCCGTGGAACGGGTCAACGTCTCTCAATGGGATTTCAAACCCCGACGCCTCCAATTGGGCGGGGTGGGAGTGGCAGTTCACGGTCATACCCTCGCCCGGCGGCGCCGTACTGCTCTGTTTCGCCGGCCTTGGGGCAGTCCGTCGGCGGCGCTGAGCCGGTCTACATACGAACACGACGGGCAGGGCCCCGTTGGCAGGAGAGACATCGTGGAGAAACACACGTTCTGCGGTGCTGCAGCGCTGGCGATCGCGAGCGGGGCGGCACCCGCCGGGTCTGTCCGGGCTGGTGGCGCTGCGTCGCCGGCGCGAAGGCATCCCGGGGGACCAACCACACGTCACGTCTTCACGGGAGAAACACGCATGACTTCGGGAACGAAACTCGTCTGCACCGCCGCGGCATTGACCGCAGTCTGTGGCCTCGCCGAAATGGCTTCGGCCGTCATCATCAATAACGGCATCACCGGCAACGGCCGATGGGAGGTTGATGTTCGAAAGGCAGGCAACGTCAGTTACGCCGCGCTCGATCCCGCAGGTGCAGTCGGGCTGGTGGATGTGGTGTTCAACAGCGCATTGTTCGTCGATATCGGCAACAACGGCAACGCTGACAGGCTCAGCATCTCCACGACGTCGAATGTCTCGCTGATTGGCGATCGCGTTGTGTCTTCCGGCAGCTTTGCGGGGGAGAACGGCACCATCGCGTGGACCACGGAGTCGTTCATCTCGCCGGGCAGTGGCATCCTCCAGACGGATGTGACCT
>JBCBTA010000407.1:0-2903 GCA_039818905.1 Planctomycetota bacterium | reverse complement strand
GCGTCGGGCGTCGCCCCTCAGAGAGCTTCTTCCGGAGGAGCGATCGGCTATTGTCGCCACCCGACCCCAGGAATCAAGCTGCAGTGGGGTGCGGAATCGACTCTCGGACGCCTGAGTCTGATCGGGAAATGGTCGGTATATACCGCTCGATCGCGCCCAGAGCCGCCGCCGCATCCCCCGTTCCGAGGGCAGCAGACATGTCGCGGACCATCTGCTCCACGTCCGCTCTCGACGGGCATTCCCCAGTCCATGCCCGGATACCGGGGATCCGGGTCTCGTCCAGAGACTCCTCCGCATGCACCAGTTCTTCGTGCAGCTTCTCGCCCGGACGGATGCCCGAGATCGCGATCGGCATGCCTCCCTCGACAGCGTCATCGCCCATCGAGGGGACCATGCCCAGGGCACCGATCAGCCGCTGGGCCAGGGAGAGAATCGACACGGGCTCACCCATGTCCAGCACGAAGACGTCGGGTGACGCGGCGTCGTCGATGCTGATCCCCGCGCTCTGGACGACCAGAGCCGCCGCTTCGGGAATCGTCATGAAGTACCGCGTCATCTCCGGGTGTGTCACCGTCACCGGGCCGCCCTCGCTGATCTGCTTGGCCCAGATCGGAAGCACGCTGCACGACGATCCGAGCACGTTGCCGAAGCGGACCAGCGCGAAGCGCGTATCGCTCAGGCCATTGCAGGACCGGACGTAGCGCTCCGCCAACTGCTTGGTCGCGCCCATGATGCTGGATGGGTTGACGGCCTTGTCCGTCGAGATCATCACGAAGCGATCCACGCCGCAGCGCATCGATGCGTCAGCCACAGAGCGCGTCCCGAAGAAGTTGTTGACCAACGCCTCGGCCGGATGCTCTTCCATCAGCGGCACATGCTTGTGAGCCGCGGCGTGGAAGACGACCTGCGGCCGCAACGCCTGGAACCGCTCCGCCGTGGAGCGCAGGTCCACGACATCGTGGAGCACCACGCGTCGCTCAACGTCGGGTGCTGTGCTGGCGAGCTGACGATCGATCTCGAACAGTGCGTTGTCGGATCGATCCATGAGGATCAGCTCCGCCGGTTCGAATCGGGCGCACAGCCGGGCGATCTCCGAGCCGATGCTGCCACCGGCGCCGGTGATCAGCACGCGGCGTCCGCCGATCATCGACCGCACCAGCGTCCGGTCGATCCGGCGGCTGTCGCGGCCGACCAACGCCGAGGGTCCGAAGATCCGCGCTGATCCCGCTGCGCTGTGTCGCGTCGGAGAGGCACAGCAACGCCACGTCGAACGGGCTGTCGCGATGGATGGCCTTCAGATCGCGGACATCGCCGAGCACGGCGTCCGAGCGAAGTGCACCAGGGAGGGTCGCGTCAAGAAGGATGGCCCCGAGCAGTTCGTGGCCGGGCGTGGCCGTGCCCAGCTCGTTCTGCACGCGCGCACATGCCTCGGGCGTTCCGACGACCACAACGCGTCTGCTGTCTTGATGCATCCGATCCTCCACGCCGCGGGCGCGCCTGTGGGTGCGCTATCGGTCTTTGGAGGTCCCCGGCGTGAGCGCAGAGCGTCAGGTGGGCCCGGATTCACCGGCATCGGCGGGCGGGGTTTCGCGCTGCGGATCGATCTCGCGCAGGTAGGCCCAGGAGTAGATCCCTGTGTCGTGCCCGTCCGAGAACCGGATGCGCAGCGCGTAGTTGCCGACCAACTCGGCCGACTCCGCCACCAACTGGTCTGACGCCCCCGTGCTGGGGAGCACGGCCAGCGGGTTGCGCGCCATTTCCTCGCGCAGCTGCCGCGCCTCGGCGGAGGGTGAGAGGCGTCGCAGGTAGGCGATGGTGTAGTAGGACGTCGTACCGTCGGCCCACTCGACGGTGAGGCCGCGATCGCGCTTGAGATCGATCCTGGTTGGCGGCTGATCACCCATCTGCGTCATGTGCTCCCGATAACGGCGATGCAACGTCCGAAGTGCGCGTATGCGCGACTGATAAGCGCGCATCGCGTGACGGATTCGTCGGAAACGATGGGGATTCCATGTGATGCACTTGCACGCGGGGACATCTCGTTCATCGTGTACCCAGCATAGGAAATCGGCGACGCGCCGACGAGGAGAGAAAGAAACACAGGGGGACTTCCGCAAGCGATTGCATGGCAGAGGGGCCATCGGGAGCGGAGGTTCGGAAGGAGACACGTCATGAAGAGAGAAGCTGTTCTCTCAGCCTGCGCGATCGTTGCGTTCGCGGCAGGCGCAAACGCTGCGATCATCAACGAGTCCGAGCCCAACGACACCATCGCGACCGCGAATGCCGTTGGTTCGATCGATGATCCTGGTGGAGCAATCGTGATCGATGGTGCGCTCACTTCGGGTGACGTCGATTGGTTCAGCCTCGAACTGCTGGATATGACCACGCTGTTCGTGTCGTCGCTCGCGTCGGCCGACTTCAGCGCCGACGGCCAGATGATGGTCGTGGACAGCTCGGGCACTAACGTGATCGCGTTCGACGACGATAGCTTCGTCGGACTGCAGCCGGGCATCGTCCTTGCCGACCTGCCCGCCGGCACGTACTACGTTGGTATCTCCGGCTTCCCGGACATCACCTTCTTCGACGATCCCGTCGGTGATGACATTCTCTTTGACGGACTCGACGACAGCGGTGCTCCGCACCCGGAGGAGTTCGAGTACAAGCTGACCATCAGCGCCAACCTGATCCCGACGCCCGGCACGGTCGCCCTGGCCGGTCTCGGTGGTCTGGCGATGGTCCGCCGCCGTCGCGCCTAATCGCAGACTCCCCTCGTTCGCGAGTACTGCCATATTCTCCGGCCGCATCCTTCGGGGTGCGGTCGGTTCTTTTTTTGTCCGAATGAGGAGAGGGCCCAGCGTCGCGACGCTACATGGGCTTCTTGTCGATCGTCACGTCGTAGACGT
>JBCBTA010000406.1:0-2905 GCA_039818905.1 Planctomycetota bacterium | reverse complement strand
GGGATGCCGTCGCTGTAACAGTTACATTGGATCCGCTGAGGCAGACCTGGCCGGTGTAGGTTGGTGCCCCGGGTTGTGCGGAAGCCGTTGCGGTGGCAAAAAACGCTGTGAGAAGCACAAAAAGGCGATGCAACACCACGACCTGACCTCCTTCGGCACCTCACGAGCAGAGGCGGCGCCACATCAGAAGGTACCGGACAACCCGGGTTGCCACAATTTGTTTCATGGAGTTTCAGAGGATGCAATCACTCGCGATGCGGCGGCTTGCAAGGGATCCGAAGGAGTTCCAGGGGGTGCGGCTGCAGATGAAGTCTCCGCCGCTCGGCTCGACCTTCACTCAGCGCTCTGATCTGCCGCCTCAGTGAGCTCCTCGTGCGCGTGTTGCCGGGCCTTGAACTCGCGCCCCCAGTGCTGCATCGCGACGAGGATGGGTTCCAGTGAGCGGCCGTACTCCGTGACGTCGTACTCGACGCGTGGCGGCACCTCGGCGAAGACCGTCCGCGACACCACGCCGTCGGCCTCGAGCTCGCGCAGCTGCAGCGTGATCATGCGCTCCGTCGCGTTCGGCGTCAGCCGCTTGAGCGCACCAAAGCGCTTCGGTCCGGCGAGCAGGTGACAGACGAGGATCGGTTTCCAGCGTCCGCCGATGACGCTGAGCGTCGCTTCCACGTCGCAGCCTGTCTTCCAGTTGTACTTCCGCGTCATCAGCAACTCCGACCGAAGGAGGAATCTTGATACTTACATTTTTGTCGGTACTTGTTGGAATGGTAGCATCGTCGTACCGTGCTTCCTCCTCCGCGCCGCGGCGGCATGCAGCCCTCACAGGGGTCTTCCACGGGATGGAGCACCACGGTGAATCGCGTCATCCTCGCACTACGCTTCAGCCTGGTCCCGCTCCTCGCATGTGCAGCCGCCTGCTCGACGCCTGCAATGACGCGGGGCGGCTCAGACCAATCCCAGCCGTGTCCCATATGTGGCCTTCACCATGAACACGGCACCCGGGCAGAGACTGACATCCTGCGCGCGGAGGACGTGGAGTGGACGCCGCTCAATCCTGCGCGCGGAGACAAGAGTCCACAGGCGGCCAATCTCTGGGGCGATCGGACCGAGTCCGGCGCGACGGGGTTCCTCGTCAAGTTCGTCGATGGCTTCTCGTCACCGCCGCACATCCACAACGTGACATATCGCGGGGTCGTTCTTGGTGGTGAAGTGCACAACGATGATCCCACGGCGGCGATGATGTGGATGCCGCCGGGTTCGTTCTGGACGCAGCCGGCGGGTGAGGTGCACATCACTGCTGCGCGAGGCAGCACGAACATTGCGTACATCGAGATCGATAGTGGACCGTATCTGGTGCATCCACCCGAGCAGGCATTTGACCAGGGAGAGCGTCCCGTCAACGTCCATGACTCGAACATGGTCTGGATCCGAGATGCCAATCTCGTGTGGGTGAAGCAGGATCTCGGGGTTGAGATCGCGTACCTCTGGGGAAGCCCGGACAACGGCAGACCGTATGGGCTGATGGTGAGAGTCCCGCCCGGTTTTGGAGGCACCATCCGGCACGAACGTGGCCCGTTCCGTGCGATCATCGTTGATGGAACTCTCCAACATTCCGACGAGCAGGCGCATGAAGCGACGCACCTTGGCACCGGAAGCTATCTCGGTACGGCTTCCGAATCTTCCGGCAGCACCTCGTTGACGTCTTCATCAGGCGCGATCCTGTACGTGCGAGCAGCGTCCGCGCTCGAACTGAGCGCCGATTGAATCCGCACCCCGCCTGGGGTCTGCAATGGACTGGCCGTATGCGCGTGCCATCCGCCGCGTCTCACGGCGCCGTACGACCCGGGAGTGTGCTTGCTTGTGCGACGTCTGCTGTCCTGCATGGACCGGTCCACGTGCCGCGCGTCACTCCCCGGGCACGCCGGGCGATGCGAGTCGTCAAGAACTTTGATACTTACATTTTTGTAGGTACTTGTTGATTCAGCGGTGTGGTCGTACGGTTGCAGCACTGTGGTGATCACGGGACTTCCCACGCGCGAGGTGCAAAGCAATGGGCTACGACGGATACACAACGTTCAAAGCGACACTGGATGGGGCCATCCTCACCGTGACCTTCGACTTCCCGCCCGTCAACGTGCAGGGGCAGGAGATGCTCGCGGACCTGAACGGTCTTGCGATGCGTCTGGAACGCGATCGGTCGGTGAAGGTGGTCGTGTTTCAGTCGGCCCATCCGGAGATCTGGGTGTGTCACTACGACACCAATCTCCTGAAGGACATGTCAACCGAAGCGGTGTCACGTGACGACGCCGCACTGCTGGATCTGCAGTCGGTGCTCGAGCGCATAAGCAAGCTGCCTCAGGCGACTATCGCCAAGCTGGAGGGATTCGCCCGCGGGGGCGGTCATGAGTTTGCCCTCGCGTGCGACATGCGATTTGCGGTTCGCGGCAAGTTCAAGTTCATGCAGATGGAAGTCGGCATGGGCATCCTGCCGTGTGGCGGTGGCGCATCACGGATGGCCCGCCAGACGGGTCTTGGCCGTGCCCTTGAGATCATCCTGAGCGCTCGAGACTTCGATGCCGATGAGGCGGAGGCATACGGCACGATCAACAGAGCTCTGGACGCCGATGAGATCGATGCGTATGTCGATGCGCTCGCGGAGCGAATCGCATCGTTCCCGGCCGAGTCGATCAATGCATGCAAGCAGGCCGTGTATGAGTCGATCGACAAGCCGATCGCGGAGGCGCTGAAGGCTGAGGCGTACTGGTTGTATCAGGCCACCAGCACGACGCCGGCCATCAAGCGATTCACCATCGCCGATGAGAAGGGCATGGAGCATGACATGGAGAACCAGCGTAACTGGAATGATTTGGTGATGAAAGTTCAGGAAATCAACTAGTGAATACTG
>JBCBTA010000405.1:0-2910 GCA_039818905.1 Planctomycetota bacterium | reverse complement strand
GGAGGTGATCCAGTGGCGAAGTATGACTGTATCAAGGGGCTGCGCGGGTAACTGCAGCTCGACGGGGCTGCAAGGAACCCAGCAGCCCTCGCGCAGCCAACTCCTACGGATCACATAGATCCAACGGAATGTACGCGCAAGGCCCCGGGTCGTGACCCGGGGCCTTCTTTCGTTTCTGGGCGGTCGCACACGTCAGTGCAGCTGTGCCAGTCGCGCCGCCGCTTCGCGCAGCGTCGCTTCCTGCTTGCAGAAGGCGAAACGCACCAGCGCTCGGCCATGCTCAGGGTTGGCGTAGAAGAAGCTCGGTGGAATTGCCGCGACGCCGCACTCGCGAATCAGTCGCGTGCAGAAGGTCACGTCGTCTTCATCGAACGAGCCGTGATCCGCCATGACGAAGTAGCCGGCGGCCGGGCGTGACACAGTCAGACCGATGTCCTCCAGTGCGCCGATCAGCAGGTCGCGGCGGGATCGGAGCATTCCTCGCAGGTCGTGGTAGTACGACGCGGGCGAATGGAGTGCGGCGACCGCGCCGTGCTGCAGCGCAGGTGAGATTGCGAACGTCAGGAACTGGTGCGCCGCGCGCACCGCGGCGCTGAGCGCCGGCGGCGCGATCGCCCATCCGATCTTCCATCCCGTCAGGCTGAACGTCTTGCCAAGGGACGACAGCACGATGGTGCGCTCCGCCATGTCCGGCAGAGTCGCCAGCGAGGTGTGCTCACCGTCGTACACAAGATGCTCGTACACCTCATCAGTGATGGCGACGAGATCGTGCTCCATGCAGAGCGATGCGATCAGGTGCAGCTCGTCGGCATCGAACACACGCCCCGTCGGATTGTGGGGGGTGTTGACCAGGATCGCCCGTGTGCGCGGGCCGATCGCGGCCCGCAGCTCGTCCGGATCGAAGCGAAAGTCCGGCCACCGCAGCGTGACGAAGCGCGGCGTCGCGCCGGCCAGGGCGATGCACGCGCGGTAGGAGTCGTAAAAGGGCTCGAACAGGATCACCTCGTCCCCGGGGTTCAGCAGGCCCAGCAGGCTCGCGGCGATCGCCTCGGTGCAGCCACAGGTCACGGTCACCGAGGCGCCTGGATCGACCTCGATGCCGGTGCGCGTCCGCCAGTCCACCGCGATGGCCCCCGTCAGGGCCGGGATGCCGTTGGTGGGGGCGTACTGGTTCGACTTGGTGCGCAGTGCCTCGGCGGCGACGTCCCGGAGCAGTTCAGGTCCGTCGAAGTCGGGAAAACCCTGGCCCAGGTTGATCGCCCGATGCTCGGCAGCCAGCCGAGTGAACTCCGCAAAGACCGTGGTGCCAAAGTCTTGCATTCGGTCAGCGATCGGCATCCCGGTTCCTTCCCCGGCGGCCGACGCCGCCCGATGACCGAAAAGAAGCTGTGAAAGTGGGCACTGTGCCCTTTCACCGCCCCCGTGCATGCCTCACAATATCCGCGGCGTCCGTTCTCGGGCGTGAGAGAGAGACAACTCCGTCGTACGGGTGGGGCCGTTGGCGGTTGAATAGTGGGAGAGACACGTCATGTCCTTTGCGAAGAAGGCCTTTGCTGGTGTTGCAGTCATTGCACTGTCATCCGTCGCCTCGGCGTCGATGACCGCCGGCACCGACTTCAACATCATGATCTTCGGCGAGAACTCCAGCTGGAGCGCCGCCAACGATCCTGGTGCTTTCACCGTCACGATGAACCCGGACGGGGTCACCTTCGATGTCGTGGGAGCGGCATCGACCGGCGACTTCTCGCTCGACTTTGATCTGACGTTCGACCCGGATCCCGCGGTTAGCGGCAACTTTGCCGTGAACAACAACAGCGGTTCGACCCAGCCGTTCAGCGTGCTGCTGAGCGTGACGTCGGTCGATGCGATCTCGGCTCCGAGCACGATCCTCGGCTCGACGTCCTTCACCGTCGGTGACAACGTCAACTTTGGTGGCGGGGCCACGCTCTCGACCAACGGCGTGGATGCCCTCTACCAGGCCCAGGTCAACGGCAGCACCTTCCGGACGCTGTTCGACGACCCGTATTCGCTGACGGCGCCGGAGTTCCTGACCAACAACGATGGCGACAGCTTCGGCCCCGAGGCCGGCCCGTCCATCGGCATCGGCGACGACCTGCAGATCCTGCACCGGTTCACGCTGACCGGTAACGACAATGCGTCGTTCACCTCGACGCTCGTCCTGATCCCGTCGCCCGGAGCGGTGGGCCTTCTGGGCCTGGCCGGTGCGATCGCCACCGTGCGTCGCCGTCGCTGAGTCCGATTCGATCCTCTGATCCACACGCGGGCCGCCTCACGCAGGCGGCCCGCTTTGTTTTTGCGCGAATCCCTGGGGATGGGTCCGAGAATGATCCCCCTGTGCGTCCCTGATACGCGTCTCGTCAAAATCACCTAAGTGCCTGTTCTCATTCGACTTGCCGCACATGATGCGGGCGGTATTGTTGAATTGGCCGATCCCCGCACGGGGTCGGTGTACAGGAGTCGGACGGGAACACGTCATCCCCCGACACAGGCTGGTTTGAGATGTGTTCGGACTTGTCCGAGCTGCGGTGAGTGTCTGCGCTCTCCGCCCTCGGAGTGATTGCTCAGGGAACTGCAGGAGAGGAACAGACATGAATTTCAAGGGCTATCAGTGCGCGCTGCTCGCGGGTGCCGTCGCCGCCATCGGCGCGACCGCGTCCGCAAACATGATCCACACTGAGCTGACCGGCGCCACGCCGCTGGTTGACATCCTGAATCCCCAGGGTGCCTTCGGCGGCGAGTTCGTCGTCGGTGACAAGCTCTTCACCAACATCGTGTTCGTTGGCGGCGGTATCGACGCCAGCCAGGTCACGATCGCGCCGTTCCTCGCGGCCAACCCCGACGACGCCACCGGCTTCGACCTCATCGGTCAGTGGGTGGATGTTCCGGGCG
>JBCBTA010000404.1:0-2919 GCA_039818905.1 Planctomycetota bacterium | reverse complement strand
GACTGGGTCGATCGTGTCTTCGTCGTTGACTCCGAGTCCACCGACAGGACCCAGGAGATCGCCGCGAGCATGCGGAAGGTTGAGTTCCTCGTTGAACGCCGGCACCACGATCTCGATGTTCGCCGTGCGCGGACGCTGCGATGCGGCGCTGCCGGTATCCGGTGATGTGTCGATCGTGGTGCTCATTCCATCAGGTCGCAGAATGCGCCGCAGAGCTGGCGCTTGCTGTACTTCTCATCGACAAGCTGCTTGGCGCGGCGTCCCATCTCCCGCAGTCGTTCGGGGTCCAGGCTCCGGGCTTCGCGGACTGCGCGGACCATACCTTCCGTATCGTCCGATGCCACGCGCCATCCGATGTCCTCGCCCTCCAGCACGTCCGAGGCGTGGCAGGGGCTCGGTCCGAGCAGCAGGATGGGGCGTCCGACGGCCATGGCGCCGTAGATCTTGCAGGGGTGGATGATGCCCACCACCTCCTCCTCCATCGCGACCATGTGCACGTCCGCGGCGCCGAGGCTGTAACGAAGGTGCTCCATGGGTTGGTAGGGGAGTGAGCGGACGTTCTCGGGCTTCTCGCGCTCGAGGCGCTCATCCACTTCCTTCTTGCGCACGCCGCCACCGATGAACATGAACGTCGTGCCGTTCTCCGGTGCCAGCGTCTTGGCGGCGTCGAGCATCGTGCCGACGGGCGTCGAGTAGCCGTGGTTGCCGCTGTACATCAGGACGAAGCTGTCCTGCACGCCTTCGCGCTCGCGGAACCAGTTGTCCGTGTGCTCGACGGACTCGAGCGAGTCCTCGTGTGGCCATGGCGGGATGATTGTGGTCTTGTCGCTGACATCGCGCTTGCGGTTGACGCGCTCGGCCATGAACCGGTCGAGCACGACCACCTGCTTGGCTCGCTTCAGAATGAAGCGCTGCAGGGCATTGCTCATGCGCGCGGTGATGGACGATTCGGTGGTCTTGCCGAGAACGATGAGCTGATCGGGATTCAGGTCCATCACCCAGTACAGGAACGGGATACCCCGAAGCATGTGCGCGACACCCGCCGCGAAGCCGCAAAGCGGCGGCGAAGTGCTCACAAGGATGAACTTGACCTTGCGCGTGAGCAGCACGGCCCAGAGGCAGTGCACCAGGAAGCCGGCCATGCTCGCAGCGCGGTGGAGCAGGGATTTCTTGCCGAAGCTCGAGAAGGGCACGCGTCGGACATCGACACCGTCGATCGTCTCGCGCGCCGGGAACTTCTGCGACGGATCCTCAAAGCCGCGGTTGGCGGTGATGACGCGGACCCGGTGGCCGCGCCGCGCCATCTCGGCGCAGGCGTCGGCGATGTGCTGGCCGACGCTGGCGGGATCCGGCGGGTAGAAGTGGCTCAGGACGAGCAGCAGACGGTCGTCCTTGGGGTGCGTTGGCTCGCCGGTCTGCTGGCTCACGTCCCTGTGCTCCCGTGGTCGAAAACGGGCGCCCGATGCCCGGGCGCCCGTCGGTGGTCGGTCTTCATGCTGCGACGCTGGATCAGCCGGCCTTGGAGGGGACGCCAGCCTGAATCTGGTCGTAGATCCACTCGTAGGTTCGGGCCATGCCGTCGCGCAGCTTGATGCTGGGCTCCCAGCCGAAGTGCTCGTTGATCAGCGTGTTGTCGCTGTTGCGACCGTTCACGCCCTTCGGTGCGTCGAGCTTGTACTTGCGCTCAAGGTTGATGCCCGCGATCTCCTCGACGATGTCCACCAGGCCGTTGATGGTCACGACCTCGTTGGAGCCGAGGTTCAGCGGCTCGATGACATCACCGTCGGTGAAGAGGTTGATGCCCTGTACGCAGTCATCGATGTACATGAACGAGCGCGTCTGCTTGCCATCGCCCCAGATCTCGATCTCGTGCTTGCCGCTGAGCTTGGCCTCGATGACCTTGCGCGTGATCGCGGCGGGTGCCTTCTCGCGTCCACCATCCCACGTGCCATCCGGCCCGTAGACGTTGTGGAAGCGGGCGACGCGCGTCTGCAGACCGAAGTCCTCACGGAAGTGGCGGCACATGCGCTCGGAGAAGAGCTTCTCCCAGCCGTAGCCGTCCTCGGGCATGGCGGGGTAGGCGTCGGCTTCCTTCAGCGGAATGACATCCTCGCTCTTCTGCTTGTCCGCGTTGTACACGCACGCTGACGAGGAGTAGAAGAAGCGGTCAACACCGCTCTCCTTGGCCGCGACGAGCATGTGGGTGTTCGTCAGGACGCTGAGCATGCACAGCGCCTTGTTGTTCTCGATGAAGCCCATGCCGCCCATGTCGGCAGCGAGCTGGTAGACGCGGGTCGCACCGTTGCAGACGCGGAAACAGGCGTCCTTGTCCATCAGGTCGGCGACGATGTTCTCGGCGTCGGGGTGGACCTGGTACCAGTCGTCCTGGGGCTTGATATCGACCGAGCGGACCTCGTAGCCCTGGTCGAGGAGGTTCCTGGCCAAGTGGCCACCGATGAATCCGCCGCCGCCGGCGACAACCGCCACACCCTTGCTCATCTCCATCGCTCCTTCGTTCACACCCACCGGCGAGAGGTGTCATCCTCCCGCGATGCCGCGCCTCGGTTGGGCACGAATTTCTCCACCGTAAGGCGATCAGTCCACCTCCGGACCGCCCGCCGCAGAACATACCGCATGGCCTGACATCGACCAATACGGCACCCCTCCGAAGCCCAAGAGCACAAGATTCGGCGTCTCGGGCCTCTCCGAGGGGAAGACTGCTACGCCCCTCGGCCCGCGGAAGTTCGGGCCGAGAGGTCCGATCAATCAGCGGTCGTGGCCGAAGTGGGCCGGCATGGCGTGCCCGGCGCTGCGGAGCGTGTGCTCCCGCGCCGCCAGCTCCATGTCGTGGTCCACCATCATGGCGGCGAGCTGCTCCACCGTGGTTCCGGGCTCCCAGCCCAGCTCGGCCCGGGCCTT
>JBCBTA010000403.1:0-2934 GCA_039818905.1 Planctomycetota bacterium | reverse complement strand
GTCTGTCACTGGCGCGTGCCTGCCCCAGCGGCATGCCGCGGCGCACACCCGCGCGAGCCGCATGAGCACAGCGGCTGGCGATGACACGGCGCTGACCCACGGTCGCCGTCAGGAGAACGGCAAGATCGGCATCATGCCGATGCCCGCGCCGGCGCCGACGCCACACGTCGATCGGAAACAGGGGAAACCACACCGACAATGCCCGCCTCATGATCTCGCTGCACGAACCGCTGCCGCGCACCTTCCGTTTTCGGCCGCACTCCCTTGCGGCGCAGCAACTCGATGCGCCATCCGGGCGCCTCAGCCTTCTCCCAGTGCACCATCCAGCGTGTTCGAGCCGCACTTGCTGCGCGCACCTCCGATGCCGGTCGTGTCAGGAGCGCAAGCATGCCCCCTTCCTGTGATGCAAGTTGCAGCCGTCGTGATGCGCTCATCGGCAGACCGCGCGCATCGGCGATCACGGCACAGACACCCGCACTGCGTAATGCCAGATCGATGGCCCACAGCCGCTCGCCGGTGCCTGGTGGATCGATGAACAGCGAGTGATGCAACAGTGACCGGTCGTCACGGTCGCGGATCAACGCACGAGGGGCGATCCAGCAACGTCGGCCGATCCATGCAATCGCCCGCCCTGATGCATCATCGTCCGAAGCCTGCCCGGCGAGATGCGCCAGAATCGCCAGCGGCGGACGCCATCGCCCGTCGTCCTGCACACCCAGCCACTCGTGCAGACACCCACGCTCAAGTGCAAGGGCATCCCACCCCGTCGGGAGACTGCCCGCGTCCGATGCCGCGGCACTGCCTCGCTGCTCGATCGCCGCCACTGCCTCGCGCAGCGACTGACAACGCTCCTTGCACGGCACAGAAGATCGCATTGTGTTAGGGTACAATGCGAACAAAGACCGATCAAGTCATCACGAGGATTTCTCGGCGGGATCGGCCAGATGCTCGCGCGCGATGGCGGCCCATTCGCTGTCAGGGTCGGAACGGAGGTACGCCCGCCAATGCACCCGAGCCTCCTCAAGTGCCCCGACCTGCTCGAGACAGCCAGCCAGATTGAAGTGGGCGTCGGCGAAGTCTGGGTTGAGTTCGATCGCGCGTAGCAGACCGGTGATGGCCTGATCGAGACGCCCCGACTCCTCTTGCACGTCGGCGAGGTTGTACCAGGCGTGCGCACCACCCGGATCCATCTCCAGCGCGATCAGGAACATCTCTTCCGCAGCCTCGAACCGGCCAGCCGCACGCAAGGCGTTGCCAAGGTTGAAGTATGCCTCTGATGAGCCGGGATCGAGCGCAATGGCCCGCCGACACGCCGCGGCGGCATCATCGAATCGCTCCTCCTCCTCGCATCGCATGGCTCGATCCAGCCACTCGTCAGCAGTCTCGGGAGCAATGGCGTCGATCGTCTCGCTGGAACTGCGATCGTCGGCAGCACCGAAAAAGTCGAAGTGCTGCTGCCCGTCGGGCGCGATCAGCGTGGTCCCGATCTGCGCGAGCAGTTCACCAGGCCCGGCGACGACAATGTGGAGCTGCGCCAGGGGCTGCTCGACACCGGGAAGGGCGTGCGCCAAGCCGTGCAAACTGCGGCGAATGGCCTCCGGGCGTGCGCCGCCGCGGATCAGTGCAGCGATCCCCTGCAGCGACACGATGTCACGGAAGTCATAGAGACCGTCATGTGAGCGAATCAGGCCAAGATGCTCCCACCGTTCGATCGTGGCGGGCTCTGCGCCGACCAGTCCGGCGACCTCCTGGAGCGGATACGACTTTCCACCGAACTGCTCGGGTGGGCGGAGTCCAATGAGCTCCAGGAATGTCTCTTCCGGCACAATGCGCAACAGGGCGCCAGACCGCTTGAACCCCTCGGCACGTTCCAGTGCGGACGTGGCCCTGCCATCGCGCTGCACCGGGAGACCCCGGGCACCCACGACAAGCAGTGACGTCCGCCGCGAGACCGTGCTGACAGGAACGCCACCATGGCGACGGACGGCACCGATGGCCTCCCGCCGCGTCATGGACGCGAGCACACCCGTGAAGGCCACGCGGGCCCCGCGGATCGACGTGCTCTGCGATGTCATCGCCTCCGTGCTCACCAACCGTCCTTTCCAGGCCCGGATTCTCCGAGCCCCGGGACGTGGCCGCAACGCCACCGCTCCAGCCGTCAGGCGATCCACAGGCCCCGGTCACCTCGACGCGGGCCGGTGCACACGTGAGTCGCCCACCCAGGGTGGTCCGCTGATCATCGGTCTCCGACGACACGCCGACCGGATCCCTCAAGCACTTCGATGCTCCTGCATGCGGGGGAGACAGCCTCGCCGACTTCGGCCCCTACCGGCTCCGCTCCATGCTGGGCGAAGGTGGCTTCGGCATCATCTTCCTCACGGAGCAGACCGATCCTGTCCGGCGCCGGTCACGATGTTGATGCAGCCGCATGGCAAGCGAAGCTGACCGGTCCGAACAGCGACCCGCAGCAATCAGGCCCGCTTCTTCTTCGTGGCGGGCTTCTTCTTGGAGACACTCTTGGCCGCGGGCTTCTTGGCCTTCTTGGTCGTCTTCTTCTTGGATGGCGCCTTGGCCTTGCGCTTCGCTGTCTTCCCACCGGCCTGCGCCACGCTCTCTCGCAGCGCATCCATGAAGTTGAATGCCGTGGGCGCCTGCTCGTCCTCGACGATGACCGGCTTGTGCCCGGCCACCTTGGTCTTGATCATCTCGAAGAAGGCGTCGCGATATGCGTCCGTGAAGGCTGCGGGATCGAATGAACCCCGACGGGATTCAATGATGTTCTTCGCCAGCGCAAGCTGCTCGTCATTGACTGCGTCGCTCTTGACGTCGGCGAAGTACTGATCCGGCGTGCGCACCTCGTTGGCGTAGCGCAGTGTCGTCAGCAGAAAACCACGACCCTGCGGCTGGATGGAGACCACGCGCTCGCGGCTGTGC
>JBCBTA010000402.1:0-2954 GCA_039818905.1 Planctomycetota bacterium | reverse complement strand
TTCACCGGCAACAAGTTCGAGTTCCGCGCGTTCGGTTCGAGTGGATCCATCGCCTGGCCCCTGACGGTGCTGAACACCATCGCGACCGAGTCGCTGGACTCCATCGCGACGGAACTGGAGAAGGCCGCGGGCCCGAACCCGACGGAGGCGAAGCTCCGCAGTGCCACCAAGGCGCTGCTGAAGAAGACCATCAAGGAGCACAAGCGGGTGCTCTTCAACGGCGACAACTACGGCGATGCATGGCATCAGGAGGCCGAGAAGCGCGGCCTGCCCAACCTGCGCACCACGCCGGACGCCCTGGCGATGCTCAAGACCCGCAAGGCGTCGGATCTGTTCAAGAAGTACGGCGTGCTCAACAAGATCGAGCTGGAGTCGCGCTTCAACATCTTCGCCGAACAGTACGTCACGTACCTCGTGATCGAGGCGGACACGACGCTGCAGCTATCACGGCAGTACATCCTGCCCGCCGCGGTGCGCCATCAGACCGATCTGGCCGAAGCCGTCTCGGCGACGGAATCGGCGAACGTGGACTGCGAGGATCTGCGCGAGGCACTCGAGGAGTTCAACGATCTGCTGGCTCGCTTCCGCCGCGCCGTCAACCAGTTGGATACGGTCATCGACCGTGATCATCCGGAAGACTTGCTCAAGGCATCGGTGCAGGTGCGCGATGGGCTGAAGCCGGCAATGGATGACGTCCGCGCTCTTGCCGACGAACTCGAGGGTCACGTCGCCGACGATCTGTGGCCACTGCCGACGTATCGCGAGATGCTGTTCATCAAGTAGCTCTCGCACCGAGCGTCGTGCAGCACTGGAACCGTCTCGACACCCCCTGGGCAGAGGATGACATGTCAGTGCGCGCACGGTGCTTCTCTGCGCCCATGGCTCGCCGTAGACTCGCAGCGCACGCTTCGAGTCCCGCGGGGAGATATGGCATTGAAGAAGCAGGCGGTCGTGTTGATCCACGGTATCGGCGAGCAGCGTCCGATGAACAATCTGCGCACGTTCGTCGATACCGTGTGGACGACGGATATCGACGTACAACACCGATGGTCGTCGAAGAATGGCGTGCTGTGGAGCAAGCCGCACCTGCTCTCGGAGAATTACGAGCTTCGACGACTGACGACATCGAAGAGCGCATCGGGCAAGCGGACTGACTTCTTCGAGTTCTACTGGGCCCACCTGATGCAGGGCAACGAGTTTCGGCACATCACCGCCTGGGCGAAGGTGTTGCTACGGCGGTCACCACACACCGTGCCGAAACCGATCCGCGGCCTGTGGTTTCTGGCGGCGGTCATTGCGATCATCATCCCGCTGGGGACGTTGGCAGGCATCATCGTGTCAGGTGTGAACGCCCCAGCATGGGCAACGTGGACTGTCGGCGGGGCTGGCGCGTTGCTGTGGCTGCTGTCCACGAAGTTCTTTGTTGATCGCGCGGGGGATGCGGCACGCTATCTCGACCCCTCGCCGCCCAACATCGAGGTGCGGCATGCAATTCGGTCAGCGGGCATCGAGATGCTCGAGGACCTGCATCGAAGCGGGAAGTACGATCGCATTGTCATCGTCGGTCACAGTCTCGGGACGGTGATCGGCTACGACATCCTGTCGCATCTGTGGGGCAAGCATCGGCGCACACCGGATGGTCCTGCGCGGGAAGCGCTGGACGCATTGACCGAGGCGTCGCGTGAAGCGCCCGGCTCGGATGCCTTTCGCGCGGCGCAGGCGGCGTACCGGCAGGAGCTTCAACGCCAAGGCGTGGATTGGCTCGTTTCGGACTTCGTCACGCTCGGCAGTCCGCTCACCTACGCGGCGTTTCTCCTCGCTTCGAATCGCGAGGACTTCGAGCAACGCGTGACTGATCGCGAACTCCCCACCTGCCCCCCCATCCCCGACGGCGACGACATCACGTATCAGCCATGGAACGACGCGCCGCCAACGCCGCACCACGCCGCCGTGTTCGGACCGACGCGATGGACCAATGTGTACTTCCGCCCGCGGTGGACTGTCTACGGCGACGTGATCTCCGGACCGCTCGCACCCGTCCTGGGACCGGGCATTCGTGACGTCGAGGTCTCGACCACACGTCGGGGTGGGTTCCTGACACACACGCTGTACTGGAGTTGGCGGAAGAGCGACGCTGCCGGCGTCGAGCCGCACATTGCCGCATTGCGCAGCGCGATCAACCTGCTTGACGAAGACGAAGGGGCAGACGATGTCACGACTGAAGCCGAGTGAGTGGTCGAAGGTGGAGCAGACATCGACCTCGTCCACACTCGCACGCCACGGTCTGCCAGTCCGCCGCTCGAAGAGTGTGGTCATCGGGACGTTCAACATCCGTGACCTCGGCAGCAGCGAGAGTCGGACGGGCAGCAAGCGCAAAGGACGCACGCCGGGCGCATGGAAGCTCCTCGCCAGAGTGTGCTCGCGGTTCGATCTGCTGGCGGTGCAGGAGGTCCTGGACGACCTTTCTGGGCTGCGGCGGCTGCAAAAGGACATCAAGGATGCGCACAACCGGTCGCTGAAGCTCGTCGTGAGCGACATTGCTGGGCATCGCCCCGGCGGCGCGGGCGAGACGGAGCGACTGGCGTTCCTCTACAACCCATCGCGCATCGAGCACACCGAGCTCGCAGCGGAAGTGACGTCGGACCGCGCGACGGTCGCCGAGACGCTGTATGAGCGCCGGACGGACTACGCCGCGGCGTTCAAGGCGCACAAGAAGGCGCTGGACGCGTGGGAAATCGAAAGCGCGCAGCGACGTGCTGCGGGCAAGCGAAAGAAGACCAAGCCGTGGTTCGCGTTCCCGACGTTCCTCACGTTCATCCGCCCGCCTCATGTCGCTTCGTTCCGTATCAAGGCCCGAGGCAACGCCAAGCCGATCGATCTCCTGGCGGTGAACGCGCACTTGCTCTACGGCAAGAATGATGATGAGCGCCTCTGGGAGTTTCTGGAGTTGGTCG
>JBCBTA010000401.1:0-2960 GCA_039818905.1 Planctomycetota bacterium | reverse complement strand
GGCGTAGTCGCGGATGGCGGCGGGATCGACGAGTACCGGCACGCCTGCCGCGCGGCAACGATCGATGATCATGCGGCACATCTGCTCGGTGCACGCGCCCTTGTTGTAGTCCTCGATCGCCACGACATCGGCCTGGGCGAGGGCGGCGTCGAAGCGCCGAATCATCTCGTCGAATGTTCCGCCGGAGACCGGCTCGCGCGACTCGAAGTCCACGCGGAACATCTTCTGCGGATGCCGGTGCTGCGCGAGACCGATGAGGTTGCGCTTGACCGTGGTGGGGCGATCCGGATCGTTGACGAGTCCTTCGGCATCGATGCCCGCTTCCTGCAGCTTGGCCGTCAGCACACGACCTTCGAAGTCATTGCCGATGACACCGAACGCGCGCACCGTGGCGTGCATGGCGACCAGGTCGATGCAGACACTGGCGGCGCCGCCGGGGGTCTCTTCGGTGCGCCGCACATGCAGGATCGGCACGGGAGCATCACCGGTCAGCCGCTCGGCATCGCCGTAGACGAGCTGGTCGAGCATGAAGTCGCCCACCACCAGGGCGGTGAAGGGCTTCCAGTTGGACAGCTTGTGCAGGAGTTCAGACATCCCTGTGAAGGGTATCACGCTCGGGCTCGCGCTGGCGTCCTGCGGTGCGAAAGACGGCCGATCGGAGCTCCTCTGCGCCCGCGTCGAATTCGAGCGTGAGCAGCGGTCGGACGACGGGGACATCGCCCTCGGTCAGCACCGCGCGGAGCTTGACCCAGTCCTTCTCGGTCGTGATGACGGCATCGGCTCTGTCACCGAACAGGGTGCTGATGCGCCGGGCGTCGGCTTCCGTCCAGCGATGGTGATCGCGCCGCCTTAGACGGGACACGATGGTCGCCCCATGCGCCTCCGCGGCGTGCAGGAATGCCTCGTTGTTCCCGATCGCGCTCACCGCCACGACCCGCTTGCCACGGAGCCATGATGTCGGCTCGGTGTCATCATCCCGGCGGAGCCCGCTCCATCCGTGGCGCGTGCGGCAGATGAGCAGGTGGGGGGCGACCGCGCGGCACGCGTTCTCGATGCGGGTGCATGCGTCAGGATCCACGCGCTCGCAGTGCGTGAGCACGGCGACGTGGGCTCGGCCCAGCGCACCCATCGGTTCGCGGAGCCAGCCGGCGGGCAGGCAGCGCTCGTGGGTCGGATCCCGCGACGCATCGAGCAGCACGATATCGAGATCTCGGGCCACGAAACGGTGCTGGAAGCCGTCATCAAGCACGACGCAGTCGATGTCATCTCGGCCATCGAGCAGAGCCGTGAGCCCAGCGACACGGTTGGGCTGGGCCACGACCGGCACATCCGGGAAGCGATCCAGGTATTCGAGCTGCTCGTCGGAGGCGGTCCCTCGGGCGCTCCCATAGCCGCGCATCGCGATCGCCGGCTGATGATCGGATGCGACGAGCTGCTCGACGATGGCCTTGACCATCGGTGTCTTGCCTGTGCCTCCGACGGAGAGATTGCCGACGCTGATCACGGGCACACGAAAGCGGGTGACGCGTTTGCCGCCGTCGAACGCTCGATTGCGCCGGCCGACCACGCCGCGGTACGCGGCTTCGATCCAGCGTCCCGCCGGTCCGGGCAGAGGGGGGCGCCGCTCAGCCACGCTTCTTGCCTTCGTAGATCGCCAGGCGCAGCTGCTCGATGGCGCGGCGCCGGGCGCGGCGTTGCAGCCGCACGGTGTTCAGCGCATCGAGCATCGCGAAGAAGATGACGCCGGCGAGCATCGCCATCGCCGCGATCCAGACGAGCATCCACGCGCGGGTGTGCGTGCGGGGTGCGAGGATCGAGAAACCCGCGGTCAGCAGCGGGATGGTCATGAACATGAGCACACCATTGGCGAGCCTGATGCGCCGGCGGCTGGCAGGCTGACGCGAGCGAAGCAGCCATGAGATGTGCATTGAGACGGCCACGATCATCATCACGCCGAGCGGGACGCCGATCCAGGATGGGATCAGGGGCGTCATGACGCACTGGTCTCCTGCCTGGCGCAGCGAAGTATCTCCAGCATCGGGATGAGTCGTTGCATCGGCAGGCCCATGACAGTGGCAGGATCGCCGTCAAAGGTGATCGGCCATCCGGCCTCGATGCGCTCGGAGAGGTTGTACCCGCCTGCCTTGCCGCGCCAGTCTCCGGAATCGATATACGCCTCGATCGCGTCCGAAGGAAGCGCTCCGACATGGACTGTGGAGGTATCGGCGAAGATGCTTCGCTGTACGGTGCCCTTCTCATCGCGCCACAGCAGCGCGACGCCGCTGATGACGCTGTGGGAGCCCCCCGAGAGTTGCAGGATCGTGTTCCGGGCGTGGTCAGCATCGCGCGGCTGCCCGATGATGTCTCCGGCCTTGTCCACGATCGTGTCCGCTCCGAGGACGATTCCCGCCTTGGTGAAGCGCAACCCGCCGCGGGCCTTGAGATACGCGAGAGAGGCGGCCCAGTGCACAGGCGGCACGGCCTTCGGTCGCAGTTCTGCATCGTCGATGCCGGAGGAGATGACGTCGGGCGTGAACCCCGCCTCCTCAAGCAGCAGCCGACGTCGAGGGGAGGCGCTGGCGAGATGGAGGGGGACCTGCGTCATGCGTGCGCTTCCGACGATGCCAGTCGCTGGTGGATGGCCTTGATCACATCGCGCACCTCGATGCGCGCCATCATGGCTCGTGCGTCAGATTCGGTCTTGTGCGTCACGCCCGGCTTCGGCTCCTGTGGCTGGATGACGTCGGCATCGTGCCGATATGGGCCGACACGGTCGATGCGCGTCGGCCCGAAGAGACCGACCATGGGACGATGAAAGCCGACGGCCATGTGCAGCGCGGCTGAGTCATTGGCAAGAACGAAGACGCTGGCCTCGATGGTCGCCATCAGGGTGCCGACCGTGGTGCGACCGGTCAGATCGACGATGCGCTCGTCGGACGTGCACGCCTCCAGGAGCGGCG
>JBCBTA010000400.1:0-2976 GCA_039818905.1 Planctomycetota bacterium | reverse complement strand
CTTGCCGGCCTGGGCTTCGCGCTTGGCCTCGGCTTTGGCCCGGTCCTGCAACGCGGCGACGCGACGACGCAGTTCGGCCTTGTGCTCCAGCGGGATCTCGGCGGTGTCCACCTCCGCCGCCAGTGCGCTCACTTCCGCTGCCACGTGCGCATCGGGGAGCGATGCAGCACCCTCTGCACGCCCGAGCAGGGCGCGTCCACGATCGATCGCGGCTGTCGCGGCGGCTCTCGTTAGTGCCACCACGCGGCGCACACCCTTGGACACCGCCTCTTCGGCGACCAGGGCGAATGCGGACGCCTGATCCGTGGATTCGAGATGTGTCCCGCCGCAGAATTCGACGGAGCGCTCCATCCACGCATCTTTCGTCGGATCGGCGAGCAGCTCACCGATCGGGGCGCCGATCGCGACCACGCGCACGGGATCGGGGTAGGTCTCACCGAAGACCGCGCGCACGGTGTTGACACTCTTCGCAGACGTGAGCGGCGCGAGCTCGGCATACACCACGAGCTTCTGCTCAATAGCAGTGTTGACCACATCGGTGATGCGCTGCACTTCTCCTTCCGTCAGGGCGCCGGAGTGGCTGAAGTCGAAGCGCAGCCGATCGGGCGCCACAAGCGAGCCCTTCTGATCAATGTGGTCACCGAGCGTGTTCCGCAGGGCCAGGTTGAGCAGATGCGTGCCGGTGTGATTGGCCGCGATGTCGAGCCGGCGCTGCGGATCGGGGCGGACGTCGCACGTTTTGGAGAGCGCGAAGGTGCCCTTCTGGATGCGCCCGATGTGCACGACGTAGCCGCCGACATGCCGGACATCCTCGACGATGAACTCGGCTCCGCTGGCGGAGATGCGCCCGGTATCGGCAATCTGTCCGCCCTGCTCGGCGTAGAAGCTGGTCTTGTCGAAGACGAGCGCGAAGCGATCGTCGGGTCGCGTGTTGGACGCGATCAGATCCTGATCGAAGTCGGTGCCGTTCCAGATGGCCTGCAACGTCGCGCGGATCTGGCGCCCGGTGTACTTGGCCTGGTCGTTGGTCGGCTTGATGTTGAGATTGCGCAGCCGAGCCACCGCAGAGCCAGGGAGCAGCAGATCGCCCGTCGGATCCTCGCGTCCTCCGGTGCGGCTGAGTTCGCGGGCCTCGTCCATCAGCCGGGTGAAGCCATCGACATCGACGGTCAGTCCCCGCTCCTCGGCCATCTGCTGGGTGAGGTCGATGGGGAAGCCGTAGGTGTCGTGCAGCTTGAAGGCCTCGGACGCCGCGATGCCGCCCTGAGCCGCGGCTTCGTCGAAGAGCTTGAGCCCGGTGCTGAGTGTGCGCCCGAAGGCTTCTTCCTCGTCCCGAATCACATCGGCGACGCGCGAGGGATTGGTGTGCAGTTCGGGGAAGGCCCCGCCGAGCGACTCGACCACCGTCGGCACCAGTTCGCACAGGAACGGCTCCTCCTTGCCGAGCACCTGTCTGCCATAGCGCACCGCCCGGCGCAGCACACGCCGGAGGACGTAGCCACGCCCGTCGTTGGAGGGATCGCAGCCGTCGGTGATGGCGACGGTGAGCGTGCGCGCGTGATCGGCGATGACGCGATACGCCGTGTCGCGCTGCGAGGTCATGTCAGCTGCGTACGCGGGTGCACCGGTGATCTCGCTGATGCGCTGGAACAGCGGCGAGAAGACGTCGGTGTCGTAGTTGGAGCGCTTGCCCTGCAGGAAGCGGACGACGCGCTCCAGCCCCATGCCCGTATCAACGTGCTTGGCGGGCAGCGGCTCGAGGGATGTCGGACCGGTGCGGTTGTACTGGATGAAGACGAGGTTCCAGATCTCGACGACATCCTCGGAGTCCGCATTGACGTACTGGTACCCCGGTGTCGCGGCACGCTCGTCATCGGGACGACCGTCGTAGTGCAGTTCGGAACATGGGCCGCAGGGACCGGTGTCGCCCATCTCCCAGAAGTTGTCCTTCATGTTGCCAGGAATGATGCGTTCGGCGGGGAGATAGCGGGTCCAGAGGTCGTACGCCTCGCGATCGGGCTCAAGCCCCAGCTCCTTGTTGCCTTCGAAGTAGCTGGCATAGAGCCGGTTGGGGTCCATGCCCCAGACCTCGGTGAGCAGTTCCCACGCCCACTGGATGGCCTCGGCCTTGAAGTAGTCGCCGAAGGACCAGTTGCCGAGCATCTCGAAGAAGGTGTGGTGGTACGTGTCGCGTCCGACGTCGTCGAGATCGTTGTGCTTGCCACCGGCGCGGATGCACTTCTGACTGTTCACGGCCCGCTTCAGCCGCGCGAGCGGACTGGAGGGCTCCACCTGGCCGAGGAAGACCGGCTTGAACTGGTTCATCCCCGCGTTGGCGAACAGCAGTGTCGGATCGTCGTGCGGTACGACGGGCGAGGAGGGGACGTACTCGTGCCCGGCCCGCTGCGCGAAGTAGTCGATGTACTGCTGACGGATCTTGGCCGCGGTCAGGCTGGGGGCGGTGGTGGGCATGGAGCAAGGATAGCGACGCAGCGACGAAGCGACGAAGCGACAGAGGGGAAGGTGGCCTCAGCCGGAGACGGGGTTTCGGAGGGTGCCGATGGCGTCGATGTCGATCTCGACGGTGTCGCCGGGCGTCAGGAATCGCGGCGGGGTGCGGGCCATGCCGACGCCGCTGGGCGTGCCTGTGAGGATGACCGTGCCGGGCAGCAGGGTTGTCGCGCGGCTGAGCTCACTGACCAAGTGCGCCACCGGGAAGATCATGCTGGCAGTGGAGTCGCACTGCATGATGTCTCCGTTGAGGCGGCAGGTGACGGTGAGCGCCTGCGGATCGTCGATGGCCTCAACTGGTACGACGTGCGGGCCGAGCGGACAGTTCTGCCGCGGCAAGAGCTTCGACACCTTCTGTCCGCTCGGCCCGCACGTCGTACCAGTTGAGGCCATCGACGATCCGCAGGCGCTCACCGTCACCTGCCGCCTCAACGGAGACATCATGCTGGCAGTGGAGTCGCACTG
>JBCBTA010000399.1:0-2988 GCA_039818905.1 Planctomycetota bacterium | reverse complement strand
GTGCTGCATCGGCCGGTCACGACGCCCAGCTTGTAGAGGGCCATGCCGAGGAGCATCAGTCCCGAGACGCGCCAGAGCATCCAGGTCAGGAAGACCCACGTCTGCATGAAGACCACGTCCACCGCACGGTGCTGGATGTTGGCAAGATAGCCACCGAGCACGGCGTCGCGCTCCTCCTGCAGCATCTGTGGCGACGGAACGAACCCTTCGGCGAGTTCAGGCCAGCCTTCGGCGAAGCCCTCCTGCCACGGCTGCAGCGAGAGTCCCTGCTGCTGGGCTTCGTACGCCGAGCGCATGCTGCCGAAGAAGAAGCCCTGCAGGACGTTGATCGGGATCGCGACGAGCATCAGCAGCCCGCCGAGAATGATGAGTGTGCGGGGCCTGAGATGTCGCAACGGGTAGATCATCATCCCGACCAGGGCATACCCGACCAGGATGTCGCCCCACCAGATGAGGTAGGCGTGCAGCATGCCGATGCAGAGCAAGAAGAAGAGCCGCCGGTAGATGACGAGCCCGGGGCGCCGATGGCGCAGCGCGAAGCGTTCGGCAATCATGGCGATGCCGGCACCGAAGAGCATCGAGAAGATCGCCATCATCTTCAGCTCGAACAGCAGATGGCTCACGAGCCAAGCGACGTAGTCGAGGCCGGTGAACCCGCCGTCCGTCCGAGGATTGAAGAAGGCGTATTCGGTGAGCGCGGTCGCCGGGAGGTTCATCACGAGGATGCCCAGCAGGGCGACGCCGCGAAGCACGTCGAGGGCCGCGATGCGCGAGCGTGCGGGCCCGGCGCTCAGTTCGGGCTGAGGATCCACTGGAGGACGTCCTCCGTGTCCGACAGGTCTGGGACGACACGATCGGCCCCCGACGAGCGGAGCGTCTGGGCATCGTACGTTCCCGTCGCCACGGCGAGGGCGCGGCAGCCGTGGGCCCGGGCGCAGGCGACGTCGTGCACGGTGTCCCCAATGATCGTCACGTCGGCGGGATCGACGGGGTGGCCGAAGCGGGCAGCGAAGCGCTCGATGGCGACAGGGGGCAGGTGATCGCGGGCGGGCGGGGTGTGCGGCGAGTCGCTGCCCCAGGCGTGGATGATGAACTGCTCGGGATCGATGCCGCTGGCCTTGAGCTTGAGTTCTCCCGTCTCCGGGAAGTTGCCGGTGAGCAGACCGAGTGCGAGGTCGCGCCCGGAGAGGGCGTCGAGCAGTTCGGCGACGCCGGGACACGGAGCAGCGATACCGGGCGTTTGCAGCCGCCGAGCGAGCTGCTCGCCGTAGGCCGCGCGGAAGCGATCGACCGACGGCGCCGACGTGTCCTGGCCGTGCGCCGCGAGCAGGTCGTGGATGATCAGCGGATCCAACCGCCCCGCGTACTCGACGGAATGCTCATCGAAGTCGGGCCCGATGAGATCACGCCCGGCGTCGCCCATGGCGTGAATGCCGGCGCGTGTGGTGGTGAGAAGGGTGGCGTCGATGTCGAAGAGCACAAGCATGCGGCGTGGCCTTTCAGCGCTGGATCTCGAATCCGTTCTCCCCTGAAATGGGAGGGATATCGGTGATGGCGGCGTCGGTGATGTGTCGTTTCATGCGCTGCGTGATGGCATCAAGTGTCGCGGCGACGTCGTGCTGCTCGCCTTGAGCGACGAGTGTGACGGAACCGTCGGGCTCATTTCGCACCCAGCCGGTGATCGGGAAACCCCGTGCGATGGCGCGGGTGGTCGCGCGGAAGCCGACACCCTGAACCCGACCGGTGTAGGTGACTTGGACGCGTCTCACGGCGCGGATTGTAGCCGAGCGCGGTTTTGAGGCTGCGCGAGACAGGTCCGGAAATCAAGGGTGTTAAGCGGCCAATTCCGGCGGGATTTTCGGGTCCAGCGTTGACCGCGTGCGCACGGGGTGTAGCGTTTTAGTGAATCCCGTTTCCTCGACACATGGGTCGACCCGGCGCTCCTCCGCAACGCCGCACGCGACCAACTCTCCTCTCTCCGGGGAAACGGACCGACGCCAGTCCCTGCTGAACGACGTCGGGAGCGACAGCGTGTTCGTTGGAATTGTGTGCGCATGCCCGGGCTTTTGGTTTGCCTGGAAGCGTGAGGTCGTGGTGCGCCGCCACTGCGTCGAGCCGCTGCGTGTGTGAGATGTGAGGACGCTCCGTCGGATGCGACAGGTCAACGACCGAGACAACGTGCTCGAATCGACGGACATCGCCGGGCTCATCGGCGAGCATCTTGCGCTGCGCGCACGCGGGCGGGAGTACATCGGCCTCTGCCCGTTCCACGACGACCACAAGCCGTCGATGTATGTCGTGCCGCACAAGCAGATCTTCCACTGCTTCAGCTGCGGGGCCGGGGGCAACGCGATCGACTTCGTCATGAAGTATCACGGCATGGACTTCCGCGAAGCCCTGCGGTTCCTGGCGGATCGCGCGGGCATCGAGCTGACGCCCTGGAAGGGTGGCGGCGGGACCGCGTCGGAGGAGTCCGCCCAGGAATCCGGCGTCGATCGGGACGCGCTCGCGCAGGCAAACGCCTTTGCGCTCTCCTTCTTCCGATCGGTGCTGCGACACGCCGAGCACGGACGCAGTGCCCGGGAGTTGATCGCGAAGCGGGGCATCAGTGACGAGATGGTCGAGACCTTCCAGATCGGCGCGGCTCCGGACCGGTGGGACGGTCTGGCGCAGACGATCCAGAGCAAAGGACTCGATGCCGAGCCCTTCGTGGCCGCGGGTCTGCTCAAGCGGCGTGAGACGGCGGGCGGCGTGTACGACGCGTTTCGCAATCGGCTGATCTTCCCGATCCTCGATCAGGGCGGACGGGCCATCGCCTTTGGCGGGCGACGGCTCAATGACGAGGAGGAGCCGAAGTACCTCAATTCGTCTGAGAATGCCCTCTTCCACAAGTCCAAATCACTCTTCGGGCTCCGCCAGGGCGTCCGGGCGATGCAGGGCGAGCGGACGGCCATCGTGACTGAGGGCTACACCGACGTCATTTCCTGT
>JBCBTA010000398.1:0-2992 GCA_039818905.1 Planctomycetota bacterium | reverse complement strand
GTGGCGGAGCGGCTGAACGCGCCGGTCTTGAAAACCGGTAGTCCCGTCAGGGGCTCGGGGGTTCGAATCACCCCCCCACCGCTTTGTGGTGCGCCTCAGGAGCGCGCATCACGACACCAGGCTGATGCCCTCGCGGGCTGTGCAGCCCGCCGTCGCGAGCACGCCATGCTCGACTGATACACTACCGACCACGTCACTCTTCAAAGGCCTTGGGGGGCCTCGTACGAGCGATCTTGAGGGGAGATCACCATGCATCGCATCTGTTGTCTTGCCGCGCTCACATGCGCGGTCGCCGGAATGACCAGCACCGCCGCGGCGACGCCGCTGGTCATCGATGACTTTTCTGTCGCACCTGCATCACCGGTCCAGTTCGATACCTCCGGCCCCGACAGCAGCATCCTGGGGGGGACGCGGCGCTCCATTGGATCCACCGGCATCACCTTCGCCGGAGCCGGCACCGGTGAACTCCAGATGGACAGCAACTTCGTCTTTGCATCCGAGCCGAGCTTCATCGTGTGGAACAGCGATGGTGCCGGCCTGGGCGGCATTGACATCACCAGCTATGACGCCTTCGAGTTGGAACTCACGAGCAACCGCTCGTTGCCGATTGCCTTCGAGTTCAACCTCGCCATTACCGTCATCGACGTCAACGATGACATCACCACCTTCACGACCAGCAGCATCGAAGAGACCACGCTGTTCACCTTTGGCGACGCGATCGGCAGCGCTGACCTGGCACTGGTGGACTTCGTCTCGCTGGAAGTCGAGATCATCTCCAGCGGCACGGAGATCAACCTCGATCACTTCCAGCTGGTTCCCTCACCCGGCCCCGCCGCGCTGCTGGCTGTTGGGGGTCTCGCCGCTGTACGTCGTCGCCGCGGATAATCGAAGAGAGCGGGGCTTTCGAGCTTGACGAGTCTTGACCACCGGCCATGGGGTCGGTGCGCGCTACCGCCAGTCGAGCCCCTCCGGCAGCGCATTGAGGTTCATTGGGCCATCCCTGGTCACGATGATCATGTCCTCGATGCGGATGCCGCCGATGGCGTGGGAGTAGAGGCCGGGTTCGACGGTCACCGCTTCGCCTTCGACAAGCGCCGGCCCCCCATGGTCCAGCAGCGGCGGCTCGTGGAGTTCGAGGCCGATGCCGTGGCCCGTGCCGTGGACCATGCCGGTGTACGTATCGGGTGCGCCCTTGGGCGGCAGACCCATCTCATAGCCGCGCGCGGTGATGACCGCGGCAGCCGCGGCGTGGACCTGTTCGCCCGTCACGCCGGGCATGCAGGCGGCGATGGCGTCGCGCTTGGCATCGACGACGGCGGCGTGCATATCGCGCACCGCATCGGGGATGTCGCCGTGGACGACGCAGCGGGTGCAGTCGCCGTGGTAGAGGGTGGACTTGTCCTGCGGGAAGATGTCGATGATGACGGGCTGTCCTGTGCGCAGGGGGCCGGCACCACGATCGTGGCAATCAGCGCCCTTGGGCCCGCCGGCGACGATGGAGCCATCGTTGGCGTAGCCGCGGCGCATCAGGAAGACGTCGATCTCCGCCTGAACGCGCTCGCTGGTGAGCGGCGTGCCATCGTGGTGCAGCGTGCCGTCCGCGGCTGCGTCCGCACGGGCGACGAGGCGGCAGGCCATCTCCATGGCGTCCTCGGTCGTCTTCTGGGCGACGCGGAGATGCTCAATCTCCTCGGCGTCCTTGGAACGCCGGTCGATGACGCCAAGCTCGGGGTCGCAGTGCACCGTGACGCCCGCCTGCTCGATGTAGTGCGCGAAGATCATCGGGAGTTCTCGGTCGGCCCAGACCTCCTTGACGCCGGCGCGGCGGAGACACTCCCCCACGCTCTGGGCGGTGGCCGTCTCGCGATCTCCGGAGAGGCCGCCCTCTGGTGTGAAGTCGATGGGATTGGCGAACTGATCGGCCCGGGCGTCGCGACGCCCCCGCTCGGTTTCGATGTCGCGCAGAATGAGCAGGGTCGGCTTGCCCGGGAGGCAGATGAGTGCCGCGGGGTCGTGCATGAGGAAACGGATGCGCCGGTAGAAGCCGATGTGCTTGCCGGGAACGCCCGCGAAGACGGTGGCCCTGTCCTGATCGCCTCTCGTGCTCGACATGATCGGTCCTTGCTGGAAGGTGTGGTGGCGAGGAAATCGCAAAGTCGATGAACCTGCAGCAGGATATCGAGCCTGAAGAGGTTGAACCCGACGCCCGGCCCGTCGCCGGAGCCCAGGAGCCACCCCATGCGCAACCGACCCCTGACTGCCGCAGCTCTGCTGACGCTGTGCGGAGCGGCGATCGCCGCGGACGCCCCGGAATCCCGCGATGATCCCGCGCTCACCATCTACAACCAGAACTTCGCGGTCGTGCGCGAGACGATCCCGCTCGATCTGAAGAAGGGCATCACCGAAGTGACGTTCGCCGATGCCACGGCCCACGTGGAGCCGGACTCAGTCATCTTGCGCGATCCGACAGGGCAACGCGAGCTGCGCATTCTGGAGCAGAACTACCGCGCGGATCCCGTGACGCAGGGCCTGCTGCTCAATCAGTACGAGGGGAAGGAACTCGACTTCCAGGTACACCGCAACGGGAGAACGGAGATCGTTCGCGGGCGCGTGATCCGCAGCGGCTACCAGCCGCACCGAGAGGTGTGGAATCGCTACGGCAACCAGTACTACCAGCGGCAGATGGCGTACATCAATTCCGGTGGCGGGCAGCCGCTGGTCGAGATGGAAGGGCGGCTGCACTTCGGCCTTCCCGGGACACCGCTGTTCCCTGCGCTGGCAGAAGACTCAATCCTCAAGCCGACGTTCGAGTGGAGGATCGAATCGAATCGGGCGGGCATGCTGGACGCCGAGTGCGCCTATGTGACCGGTGGAATGACATGGGAGGCCGACTACAACGTCATCGCGCCGGCTGGCGAGGGCACGTACTCGGTCGATCTGCTCGGCTGGGTCACAATGGAGAACTACACCGGTCGCGACTTCGAGGATGCCC
>JBCBTA010000397.1:0-3001 GCA_039818905.1 Planctomycetota bacterium | reverse complement strand
GTCGATCAGCGACGGGTTGCCGCTGATGCCGACGAGGCCGCCCCAGGTGCGCGTACCGATCAGCTTGCCGAGGCCATTCTGGCGGACCAGCGCGGGGAACATGTCACCACCGGAGCCGGCCAGGCCGTTGATGAGCATGACCTTGGAGCCCTGGTGGGAATCCGGCGGCCAGGGCCAATCGTTGCCGTCGCGGCGTGCCCAGTAGTTGGTGATCGGGCGGTTGAGCAGCTCGATGAAGCGGGTCGGGATCTGGCCGCCGCCGTTCCAGCGCTCGTCGATGATCAGGCCGTCCTTATGCCGCTGTCCGAAGAACTGGCGGTACAGGTCGTTCTGACCGTTGACACCGGTGTTGGGCACGTAGATGTAGCCGACCTTGCCGCCAGTCTTGTAGTCAACGTAGTTGCGGTTCATCTCGATCCACGCGCGGTAGCGGAGGTTGCCCTCGCCCCACAGCGGCTTCACGAGCACCGTTCGGGCGTCGTCGTCCATGAACGGCTTCTCGGAGACGGTGAGCTCGGTGATCTCGCCGGCGAGACCGACGAATGCAGCCCACGGATCCTCGTCGGTGTCGAGCTCCATGCCATTGACGGCGAGGAGGTACTCGCCCTCCTTGACGTTCACGGCGGGGTCACGCAGCGGGTTGCGTGCATCGACGTCCCACGCGGCGCCCTCGAAGATGTGGGCGATGCGGTAGGCGGTGCCCTCGTCGGTCTCGTCGAGTTCGTAGTCCACGCCGAGCAGGCCGACGTTGACGCTCGGCGCGCCCTCGGTGTCACCACCCCAGTAGTACGCGTGGCCCACGTTGAGCTCAGAGATCATCTCGCGGATGACGAAGGAGACATCGTCACGGGTGACGCAGTCATCGATCATCTCGATGTAGCGATCGCGCACGCCTTCCCAGTCCACGCCGTGGAGGCCCTCGTCGTAGAAGAAGTCGCGCTGAATGCGCCATGCATCGACGAAGATCTGACGCCACTCTTCGCGCGGGTCGATCTTCGCCATCATCATGTCCGTCGGGATCTGCTTACTGAAGGACTGGCCCGACGCGGCGTTGACCACGGCCATGCCGGCGGGGCCCATGACGCCGATCTTCTTGCCGTCGGCGGAGAGCATGTAGCCGAAGACGCCGGCCAGCACGTTCTTCTCTGACGGATCGTCGTCACTGATGTCGTACAGCTTCAGGGCCGGCATGCCATCGCCCGAGCGGACGTACAGAAGATGGTTCTTGTCGTTGACGCTCAGCTGGCCGAAGCTGCCGGGGCTCACGCTGAGCTGACGGGCGCGGGCCTCGAAGCCCTCGAAGTCGATGACGACGGGCTTGGCCTCGCCGCTGTCACCTTCGATGTCGCCGAGCATCTCGGGCGTGATCTCCTCGTCGGTCCGCGTGACCGACCAGGTGCCACCCATGCCCAGCTCCTTGATTTCCCACGTACCGCTGAGGGTGTCACCGTTGAGGGTGGCCTCGGCGATCGAGGTCATGCCGTTCTCGCTGGACTCCGAACGGAAGGTGTTGGTCGCGATATCGAACGTCGCGTCCTCATCCTCGTCGGACTCACCCATGAACTCGCTCTTGGTGATGATGCCGCCATCCTCGCGAACGATGAAGGTGAGCTTGTAGGGCTGAGAGTCTTCCATCTCGGTGCCCATCATGGCCGCCATCGCGCCGAGGCCGGAGACCTCGCCTTCCCAGATGCCCCAGAGCGGATGCTCGGTGTCGAAACCGGCGAAGGGATCGTCGCCAGCTTCGGCGTCGGTCTCCTCTGCATCCTCTTCTTCGGAGGCATCCTCATCGGCGTCCTCGGATGCCTCGGCGTCGCCATCTTCCGCGCCGTCCTCTGCATCCTCGTCGTCGGCCTCTTCCTCTTCCCACTCGACCTCGTCACTCTCGAGCTTCCACGGCACCTCGACGTCCGCGTTCAGCGGAACGGCCAGAAGCACCTCGCTGTTGTTGTAGATGTAGGTGGTGTCGATCGAGCTGTACTCGGGGCTGAAGCGACGGTTGGACGCAAAGAAGAGGTACTCGCCCTTGCGATCGAACGTCGGCTCGGTCGAGTCGAACATGTTGCTGGTCAGCGGGGTGAGCTCACCAGTCTCCACGCTGTAGACGTGGACGACACCCATGCTGTTGTCGTTGTCGGCGAGGCTGAAGGTGAGCCACTTGGAGTCGTGCGACCACGACGGCGAGGGCATCTGTGCCCACGGGTCCGTCGCGACGTGCGTCTGCTCCTGCGTCTCGACATCGACCAGGTACATCGCGCCGGACTTTTCGCCGAAGAGGATCTTCTCGGAGTCCGGCGACCACGACAGCATGTAGCGGTAGGCATCGCCGTTGTCGGTGAGCTGCTTTGTCTCGCCCTTGCCGTCTGACTGCGTGACGTACAGCTCGTACTCACCGGTCTCGTCGGACAGATAGGCGATCCAGCGGCCGTCGGGCGACCACAGCGGATCGCGCTCGGCGACGCCGCTGGTGCGCGACAGGTTGCGCGTGATGCCCTTCTCGGCCGGGACCGACCAGATGTCGCCGCGTGCCTCGATGACGACGCGCTCGCCGCCAGGGGCAATGTGTCCGCCGGCCATGAAGTCGCTGAAGTCCACGCGGCGCTTGCGCAGCGACGGACGATCGCCGGGGATCACCACATCGACGGACTTGTGCTTCTCGGTGCGGAGATCCAGCAGGTACAGCGACGGACCGTTCTGGAAGACGATCTCGCCGCGGCCGCGCTGGCCGGGACCCATCGACGGGAATTTGACGTCGAAGTCCTCGAATTCGGTGACCTGCGTGCGGTCGCCCGTGCGCAGGTTGTACTTCCAGATGTTCAGGCGATGGGCAGGGCCACCATCCGAGAGGTAGTACAGGTGATCACCATGCCACATGGGCATGGTGTCGGTGCCTTCCCAATCGGTTGCGCGGCGGGACTCGTAGGTGTCGAGGTTGAACAGCCAGATGTCCGTCGCCATGCCGCCGCGGTAGCGCTTCCACGTGCGGAAGTCGCGCGAGTGG
>JBCBTA010000396.1:0-3018 GCA_039818905.1 Planctomycetota bacterium | reverse complement strand
TGGATAGCGCATGTAGTAGAACGCGCCATCCACTCCTGCACGCCGAGGGCGCAGGCGCTGGGCAGCCTGTGTCATGGTCCGAGCTGCACGCCCGCGGCTATCCGCAGCGGTTCCTCCCAAGCGGCCCCGGGACGGATGACGAGGACCGCGCCTTCGTCACCGTCGCAACCACGCGACCGGAGACGTACCTCGGCGATACCGCCGTCGCCGTGCATCCGGACGATCCGAGGGCGACCGCGCTCGACGGCATGGCGGTCGAACTGCCCCTTGTCGGGCGCACCATTCCGATCATCCGCGACGACTACGTCGTGATGCCCGACTTCATCACCGGCGAGGACTCCGGTGATGCCAAGGCCCAGATGGCCACCGGCTTCCTGAAGGTGACGCCCGCGCACGACCCCAACGACTGGGAGATCGGTCAGCGGCACTTCGACACCATCAAGGCGAAGTGTTCCGCGGGCGAAGTTGTCATCAATGTCATGGCGCCCGATGCCAGCATTTCGCCGGATCACGGCTGGAGCGACTACGAGGCCAACGGCGGGGCCCATTCCGGTGCGCACGTCTATGTCGGCCTCAGCCGCGAGGATGCCCGGAAGAAGGTGGTCAAGGAGTTCGAGGCCCGCGATCTGCTGGAGGCCGTGAAGCCGCACCGGCACAGCGTCGGTCACTCCTATCGAAGCCACGTCGCCATCGAGCCCTACCTGAGCGATCAGTGGTACGTGGCGGTCTCGGACGACCGCCTCGTCGGCTTCGCCCAGCGGGCCCTCACGGCGGATCAGCGCACAACCGCGGAGCATCGGCCCCAGAGCGCGGACGACGCCGGCGATGGCAGCCTCCGCTTCTACCCGGACCGCTACGCCAAGACGTACGAAACGTGGCACGACAACCTGCGCGACTGGTGCATCAGCCGCCAGCTCTGGTGGGGCCATCGGATTCCGGTGTGGCACAAGCGTTGCCAACTCACCGAGGAGAACTGGCACGATCAGCTTGTCGCGACCGGTCTGGATCATGTGATTCAGAAGGCAAACGGACCTGTCGCTGCGTGGACGGATGGCGCAGAGGGCATGGCCATCGCCATCGTCCGGACATCAGACGGGAAGACGCATGATCTTCAGAAGGACTCTCTGCAGCCGGTAACAAGCGACACCGCGGCGGAGTACGACATCTATGTCTGTACGTTGGGCGAGAACGATCTCGAGAAGCATGGCTTTGCGCAAGACCCCGACGTCCTTGACACATGGTTCTCCTCGGCCCTCTGGCCGCTGAACACCATGGGATGGCCCGAGCCTGAGCAATCCGATCAGACCGCCGCGCTCCTTGACGTCTTCAATCCGACCAACGTGCTCTGCACCGCGCGCGAGATCATCACGCTGTGGGTCTCGCGCATGGTGATGTTCAACCGCTACTTCCTCAGCACCGACGGCGGCACCACCCCCGGGCACGTCCCCTTCACCGACGTCTTCATCCACGCCATGATTCAGGATGGTGAAGGACGCAAGATGTCCAAGAGCCTGGGCAACGGCGTCGATCCGCTTGACATCATCCACTCCCACGGCACGGACGCGATGCGCTTCACGCTCTGCAAGATGACAACGCAGACGCAGGACGTGCGCATGCCGGTGGAGCATGATCCTGCGACCAAGCGCAATACCTCACCCAAGTTCGACGAAGGACGCAACTTCTGCACCAAGCTGTGGAACGCAACGCGCTTCGCACTGATGAACCTCGAAGGCGCCGAATCGCGCAGCACCGAGACGGTCATCTTCAGCGACCTCACCCTCACCGACCGCTGGATGCTCTCGCGGCTGACCCGCGCGGTGAGCGCCATCGACGGCGCGATCGGGCAATATCAGTTCAGCGTCTACGCCCAGACGATCTACGACCTGCTCTGGCGGGATTTCTGCGACTGGTATCTCGAGGCGATCAAGCCGACCGTCAAGACCGCACCGGGGCAGCAAGCCGTCCTGCGGAACACCCTGGACGCCATTTTGCGGCTGCTACACCCGATTTGCCCCTTCATCACCGAGACGCTCGGTGAAGCCGTGGCCGGCGTGCAGACGGGCGACATTCAGGCCCTCGACCTCGGTGGCCCACGGGACCCCGCCACGCCTCTCTGCGTCGCCGCGTGGCCCCTGGCCGGGAAGGAACTGCTCAACGACGGTGCCGAGACGACCTTCGAACGGGTCCAGGCCCTGGTCGAGGCGATCCGCCAGGCCAGGACGTCGAGCAGCATCCCGGGGCGGGAGTCCCTGACGCTGCACGCCCCGCAGGAGATCCTCGCCCTGGCAGACGAGGCCGGCGGGGTGGTTCAGACGCTCGCCGGGCTGGGCGAAGTGCGCATCCTTGACGGCGAGATCGAAGGACCGACGCTGGAAGTCCGATTCGAAGGGACGAGCCTGCTGCTCTCGGGATTCGAGCAGCGCGTGGATGACGAAGCCCTGCGAGGCCAGCTCAGCGACCAGATCGCCAAGCTGGAGAAGGACGCCGGCGTGCTGGACAAGCGATTGAACAACCCGGGCTATGTAGACAAGGCACCTGCCCACATGGTGCAGGAGACGCGCGATCAGCGTGCCGCCAAGCAGGCGGAGATCGACGAGCTGCGCTCGAGGCTGGAGGCCCTTGCGTGAGATGCGCGCTCGCCCTGCTGATGGTCGCCGCACTTAGCGCAGGCTGCGCATCATCGTCGGACATCTCAACGCCGGGACCGGCGTCGCCGACGTTCTTGGTGTTGCCATAGAAGGCGAGAGAGAGCCCCGGCCGGTCCACCCAAATCGCCTTGCGCGGGTCCTCCATCGCGATCATCGGATCACCCGGTGCAGAAATCAGCGGTTCGGGATCTTCGGTCGACGGGCCGCTGGTTTCGTAGATTTCGCGCCCAGCCACGGGGATCGCCCCAAGCCGCAATTGGCGCTTCACGCCGTCTTTGCGGAAACTGATCGGGAACAGCGGCAGCCGCTCTTCACCTTTCAGCAGGGCTGATGGTGTGGCGACGGGCTGCCACGCGCCTTCGCGACGGTC
>JBCBTA010000395.1:0-3032 GCA_039818905.1 Planctomycetota bacterium | reverse complement strand
GCGGTTGCGGCGCACGAACTGCCCGGGGCGGAGCCGCGCATGGCTCACGCCGCCATCGACACCATCGCCGACAGCATTCGCGCACGTGCCCCGCGGCTCGCATCGATGCGCAGCCCCGACGGCACGACGAACGGCCCCGTCGAGTCGCGCCTGGTCGAACCACTGATGGCGCACCTGCACACCGTCTTCTTCGATGAGCAGGGGTACCACGGCGACACCGAGAACTACTACAACCCGCTCAACAGCTATCTGCCCGCCGTCATGGAACGGCGCGTCGGATTGCCCGTCACTCTGACACTGCTGTACAAGGCCGTTGGCGAACGAATCGGTCTGCGCATCGATGGCATCGACGCGCCAGGCCACTTCATGGCAGGTGTGCGCACCGAGCGCAACGGCGAAGAGCGGGTCCTGCTGATCGATCCCTTCGACCGTGGCAGGCTGCTCACCCGCGACGAAGCCCTCCAGCGCGTGGAGACGGTCACGAGCCGATCGGTGGACGATGACAACATCGCCCTGGCGTCAGCGACGCACGCCCGATGGATCGAGCGCATGCTGCACAACCTGCTTGCCGTTTTCCGGCACGAGAATCGCGAGCGCGATGCCGCGGCGATGCTCGAACTGCGCAGCCTGCTGACCGAGGACGCGTAGGCTGCACGCCTGACCCGCCCCCCACAGCACCAGCGAGCACGACGATGCCAGAACGACGCACGTGGGTGTCGAACCGATTGATGCTGCGGACCGTGCTGCTCGCGATGGTCGCCCCATTGATCGCGGGGTGCGTGGGCCACACGGTCTACAACACCGAACCCGAGCAGTATCTCCGCGAACTGGCCGTCGAGGGTCACGATGACGCCACCTTTGATCTGGCCATTGTCGAGTTCGATGATCACGGTGTCTTCTGGAAGATCGAGCAACTCGAGGACACGATCGATCTCATCGAGCGGCGCAATGCCGAATCCGAACGGGGCATCCTGGTGCTCCCGTACGTCCATGGCTGGCAGAACAATGCTGATCCGGACCGCACGAGTGGCAACCTCGTGTCGTTTCGCGAGCAGCTTGGAAACATCGCCCGCAACCTTGCAGCAGGTGACGGCACCACGCCGGACAGGGTGGTCGGGGTGTATCTCGGCTGGCGTGGCCGAACCTCGTACGTGCCGCTGCACGAGCAGGCCACATTCTGGGACCGGCGAAGCACCGCAGAACGTGTCGTCTCGCTGAACATGCAGGAGGCACTGCTTCGCATCACGAACACCGCGCGCTCGCGCCCGGACTCGAAGTGTCTGGTGACAGGTCACTCGATGGGCGGCATGATCGTCGGAAAGACGCTCTCGCCCGCGCTGACCACGCTGCTGCTCTCGAATGACGGGCAGGGCGTGCCCATGCCCGTCGATCTCATCATCCTGCTCAACCCGGCCCTCGATGCGCTGGCGTCCTGGCAGTTCATCGACTTCCTCAAGCGATCGAACGCCATGCTCGAACTGCGGCGGAGCTCAGGCGAATTCGTCGCCGCACCTGGACCGCTCATCGTGTCGATCACATCGGAGGCAGACAGCGCCACCAAGACCGCCTATCCCTTCGGCAGGACGGTGAGCTCGCTCTTCACCGCCTTCCGCAATGATCACGATGCAGGTGTGCCCAGCCAGAAGCACCTCGCACGGCACGCGGAGGGGCATGTCGAGTATCTGGTGAGTCACAGAGCCCGGGTGGAAGATGGCGAGGTCATCCTCGAGCGCATCCCCGGCGCGTACAACGACACGCCCTTTTGGGTCATTCAGGTCACACGCGATATCTCGCGCGACCACAGTGATACGAGAAACCCAGTGCTTGGCCGCCTCATCGCGCAGATCGTCGATCTCAACCAAATCTACGAGACGGACGTGCAGACATGGATGACCACTCCGCGTTGATCAACGGCAGGCATCCTGCGTGATCACACGTCGAGCTGCTTCACCTCGAGGGCGTGGCGCTCGATGTAGGAGCGGCGCTCCTCGACGTTCTCGCCCATCAGCGTGCTGAAGAGCTCCTCCGCCGCGGTGGCGTCCTCCCAGTTCACACGGAGCAGCGTCCGCTTGGTCGGATCCATCGTGGTCTCCCACAGCTGCTCAGGGTCCATCTCGCCCAGGCCCTTGAAGCGCTTGACCTCCATGCCGCGCCGACCGACGTCGAGCAGGGTGGTCAAGATCGACGGGATGTTCGCGGCATCGATGATCTTGCCCGACGGCTCGTCGGCCTCACCGTCACTGTCGGCCTGATCGTCCGCTTTGCGCGACTTGATGCTTGTCCGCCATGCGTACTTCGTCGGCAGCTTCTCGCCGGTGACGGCCTCTTCATGCACCAGGGCGTAGTCATCGATGTCGAGCCCCGCCGCGGCCAGTTCGGTGAAGATCGCCGCCAACTCCTTGTTCTCGTGCAGCTCACGCACCGTCGCGATACGTCGGCCGTCCACCGCCCCACTGCCGGCGTGATCCATCGCCGCGTCGAGATCATCCATCTCCAGGCGATGCTGCTTCAGCACCTCTTGCACGTGCGCCTCGGAGAAAGCAAACACCTCGTGCGATGCGTCGCCCTCGTGCCACGTGATGCGATGCGTCGGCAGGTTGCCTTCGCCGCTGGGATCGTTGTCACGCGTCGAGAGCAGATCGACAAAGGGCACGCCGCGGCGTTCCACGATCTCTACCAGCTCATCGAGCCTGCGCAGGTACTTCACCACACGCGTGAGCTCATCACCCTCGATGGTGCGCACCACCTCCGGTGGCGCTCCGCCAGTCTCGGACTGCCCTGAGACTTCGCGGACCAGCAACGACGACCCTTCCAGACCGATGTTGGCGAGCACGTCGTTCATGCCGCGCTCGTTGAGGACGTACTCCTCGTGCTTGCCGCGCGAGATCAGGTACAGCGGCGGCTGGGCGATGAAAATGCGCCCGCGCCGGATCAGCTCCTGCATCTGGCGGAAGAAGAACGTCAGCAGCAGCGTACGGATGTGCGAACCGTCCACGTCGGCGTCGGTCATGATGATGACGCGGCCGTAGCGC
>JBCBTA010000394.1:0-3036 GCA_039818905.1 Planctomycetota bacterium | reverse complement strand
CGAGGCCGTTGAAATGGTTCTCGACTCCGCCCACGCGCTGATGAACCAGGGCATCGGATGTCTGCTGATGTGCATCGTGCCGGCGATCTTCTGCCGCACACAACCGGTGGATCCTTCGAAGCTGGAGCGCATCTCGCTCGAGAACATCGGGCGAAACTTCAGCAGTCTCGTCGGGGGCTTCGGAACGACGTTCCGGTGCAAGCCGTTCCTGCAGATCTGCATCGCGACCTTCTTCGTCTTCAATGCATTCAACACGGTGGCCGGCTTCTCGTGGTTCATCATTGTCTACTACATGAATGGTGGTGATCCCGGTGCTGCAGGTACATGGCCGGCATGGTTCGGCACCGTCAGCGCGCTGGCCACGTGCTTTCTTGCGATTCCAACCGTCACCATGCTGTCCCAGTGGCTCGGGAAGAAAGGCGCATTTCTGCTTTCACAGTGCATCTCGATCGTTGGGTATGTCAGCTTCTGGTGGTGTTTCAATCCGGAGACTCCCTGGCTGCTGTTCCTGCCGCTACCGCTGTTCGCTTTCGGTATCGGCAGTCTCTTCACGATCATGATGTCCATGACCGCCGATGTGTGCGACCTCGATGAGCTCAACACCGGTGCGCGGCGTGAAGGTGTCTTTGGTGCCGTGTACTGGTGGATGGTGAAATTCGGCTTCGCGATCGCGGCACTTGGTGGCGGTGTGATCATGAAGCTCGTCGGCTTCGACGAGTCCGTTGCGCAGCAGACACCGGAAGCGCTCACCGGACTCCGATTTGCCTACATCCTCGTGCCCGTCACGGGGACGATCCTCGCGATGCTCATCATGCTTCGCTATGACCTCGATGAGGAGCGCAGTGCCGAGATCCGACAACTCATCGCCGAACGCAAGGGCGAAGAGGGCGCCTGAGTCACGGGCGGCAGCCGAAGCCCGCGGCAAGGATCTTGAAATCGGGCACTGCGCCGGCCTTGTCGATGCGCCCGCTCCCTGTCCGTGCGCCTCCGTCGCCTTCATGCCGCATGTGACGCAGGGTGTGCTTCGCGAGTTCCTCGATGATGTCTCGGATACGATGCTGCAATTCAGCATCATCGGAGGACGTCGTGGCGAAGAAGGACAAGCGGCATTCGGAAGACGCCCGCCCTCGCCTGAGCCGCAAGGCGTACGAGACGGAGCTTGAGAAGCTCCAGGTCCGCCTCAGCGCGCTGCAGGAGTCGATCAAGGCCACCGGGCTGCGGGCGGTTGTCCTGTTCGAGGGACGTGACGCGGCGGGCAAGGGTGGAGCCATCAAGCGCATCACGGAACGCGTCAGCCCGCGTGTCTTCCGGACGGTCGCGCTGCCCGCGCCGAGCGAGCGCGAGAAGACGCAGATCTACGCCCAGCGGTACATCGCGCACCTGCCCGCCGCCGGTGAGGTCGTGCTCTTCGATCGAAGCTGGTACAACCGCGCCGGCGTTGAGCGGGTCATGGGATTCTGCTCGGAGAAGGAAGTCGAGGAGTTCCTGCGCTACGTTCCGGACTTCGAGCGCTGGATCACCGAGCAGGGCATTCACCTCGTGAAGTACTGGTTCAACGTGAGCTACGAGGAGCAGCAGCGACGCTTCCGCCAGCGCATGACTGATCCACGCAAGCACTGGAAGCTCAGTCCGATGGATCTGGAGTCCGCCCGCCGTTGGTACGACTACTCGCGGGCCCGCGACGAGATGCTCAAGCGAACCAATTCGCAGCATGCGCCGTGGCATGTTGTTCCGGCCGACGACAAGCGCCGTGCGCGGCTGAACTGCATCTCGCATCTCCTGGATGCGCTCCCATGTGAGGAGGCCAGTTTCGACATCCCGAAGCTGCCGGAGCGCGAGACCGGGAATGCCTACGACGACGTGGACATTCGACATGCCGATGCCGTGCCGCTGCGGTTCTGACACGGCTGCCGGGATGTACAGCTCGAGCACACAGGTCGTTGAATCCGTCTCCGAGACCTCGCGAACCGCACTCAGGTGAACCCATTTCCTTTTCGTCCATCTCCGGCGTCCCGTCGCAGCTGCATCATCGGCGCCGTGATCGCGTGCCTCGGGTTGGAGTGTGGCGCGGGTGCCGTGACCGATCGTGCAAACCCCACGACCGTGCGCATCATGGCGACGCCACAGTCGCTGGGCGATCCTGAGCGCGGGCGGCACTTTCTTCTCTACGGCGACTATCTCGGCTCCGGCTTCCCAATGGATCTGTACGCATCCATGCCTGGGTACCGGCCTGACCGGCGCAACCTCCTCTCTCGCGAGGGGGCCAGCGCGGACGTGCCGCACGACATGAGTGTCTTCACGACGCCTCGTGGCGTGGAAGTCATTTCCGGCGTGAACTGCCTCGGTTGTCACGCATCGATGCTCAACGGTGAACTGGTCATCGGACTTGGCAACTCGCTGTCGGACTGGACCGGTGATGCACCGTTTCCTGCAGGCGCCATGCGATTCGCCGCAAACATGCGCTACGGCCGCGGTTCTCCCGAGTCGCGCGAGCTCGATCAGTTCCTTCGCGGCGTCAAGGCGATCGAGGGCAGGACCACGACGCCCTTTCGTGGTGTGAACCCGGCGTTCCGTATCGAGGAAGTCGCCGCGTCCTATCGCAAGCCCGAAGATCTGTCGTGGACAGAAGAGCCGGTCTACCGGGTTGGCCGGCGCTGGGTCGCGTCCGACGTGCCGCCGCTCTGGAACCTCCGGAAGAAGCATGCGCTGTACTACAACGGTATGGGCCGCGGTGATTTCGCCAAGCTTGTGCAGCAGATCGGCGTCGTCGGTCTTGGGGATGCGACCCACTCCGAAATCATCAACGAGTCGATGGACGATGTGATCGCGTATCTCATGATGCTGGAGCCACCGGCGTTTCCGGGCGAGATCGATGCAGAGCTCGCGTCCGCCGGTGAAGCGGTCTTCGTCCAGAACTGTGCGCAGTGTCACGGGACCTACGGCCCGGAGGGCACGTACCCCAACAAGCTGATTCCCGTCAGCAAGGTTGGGACTGATCCGCTGTATGCTGCGCATCATCTGCACGGCATACAGCGG
>JBCBTA010000393.1:0-3037 GCA_039818905.1 Planctomycetota bacterium | reverse complement strand
TGCAACGCTGCTGCTGTCCTACCCCGACTCCCGCAACGCCCTGTCCAGTGTGCGCTGCGGGAGTCGGGGTAGGACAGCAGCAGCGTTGCAGACTCGGGAGTCGTGACGAGGCAAGTCGGCAATCGTCGGCGCTGCTTGGCCTTGAGCGAGGCGGGTGTGTCACCGGTGCGCTTCTCGATGGTCCACGGGAGCCCGAGCGCCTCGATGGGCTCGTGCAGTGCCGCGGCTGTGTCATTTGCGAGTGCCCGCAGGGGAGTGATCCACAGCACGCGGCAGGGCTCGGCTGCATCGCGGCGAGGGGCGGGGCCTGTCGCGGCCGTGCCGCGCTCCAGTGCTTCGAGGACCGGGCCAAGCCACACGGCGAGGGTTTTGCCGGTGCCGGTGGGGGCGTGCAGCAGGCCGCTCTGTCCCTCGAGGTAGGCGCGCCACGTCTGCAGCTGGAACTCGAAGGGCGTCCAGCCCCTGCTGCGAAACCACGGATCGATCTGGGGGAGCGGCTCGGCGGGATCCATCGGTCCGCCAACGATAGCCGCCCAATCAGCGTCGCTGCGGAATGGAGGGCGGCGGACGGTTTGCAACGTCCTCGGCCGCCCGCTCGATGATCCGTTGGATCACCGTGGTGTCCTTGTTCATGCGCCAGCGCGGAGCCCATCGTCCGTCCACGTAGATGGCGGGGACGCCCATGTCCGGGAAGGCCTGTCGTTGTCGCTTGTTGAAGTGGGCATCGGTCATGATGGCGGTGCTGACGTCTTCGCTCATCATGGTCTCCTCGAAGGCGTCGGGGTCGAGCCCGAGCGACTGTGCGTGACCGAGGATGCGCTCGCGGATGGTGGGCGCCGTGAAGCTCTCGCGATTCTCGATGAGCCACACGTGCATGGCCCAGTACGCGTCGTTGCCACCAAGGATGCCCGCGGCCTCGACCGCCCGGTGCATCTCACAGCCGTGGGTGCTCTTCTCCGACTCGGCCAGGAAGTTGCAGTCCTCGTGCAGCGGGAAGTGTCGCACGGTCAGGTTGGTGTCGGAGCGCGACTCGACGATGCTGCGCAGCACCGGCTCGATGTCCTGGGTTAGATCACTGTCGAGGTCCAGCCACATCGTGATCTTGAGCGGCGCGTCCTCCGGGCCGAGCGTGGCCTTGAAGGTATCGGCGCCGAGGCGATGCTGCACTACCTGCTTCTCCCAGTCCTCGATGAACTTCTCCATCCGCGCAGGCGGACGATCTGCCACCGGCGTCAGGCGGGGCGGGCTGCTCTCGGCGACGCGCTCGACGGCGCGGATGAGCGCGTCCTTGGCATGCCAGCCGCGAAGCTGCACACCGATGATCTTCATCAACGGCGTGCAGCTTCGCGGCTGGCATGCCAAGGACGCGCTCATCCGCGCCGTCGAGCGCGTCGCCGAGAGCAGCCCGCCGTTGATGAAGATCATCGGTGTGAAACGTAGGCCGAGGTCGTACCCCTCCTCCACGTCCCTCTGCACGGGCGTCAGCGTGGCCGGGCTCTGCATGATGCGAAGGAACTCCTGGACCGGATAGTTCATCTTCCGCAGCTGTGCCGCGATCTCCTCGTCGGTAAAGCCGCCGCCGACTTCGAAGAGCCACTCGTGCATCTCCCAGAAGCCCTCGGGGCCGCCCAGGATGCCGGCGGTCTCCGCTGCGCGGGCTGCCCAGCATGCGTTGGGGTGAGGGTCACGCCGGCCCTCGGGCAGGAAGGTGTTGCACGGTTTGCACAGCGGGAAGTGCTTGTGTGAGAGCGAGACGTCATCACGCTGCTGCAGAATGCGAAATGCCTGGCGCTCAATCCGTGCGCAGTCCTTGCACTGGTAGCTCGAGAAGATGACCAGGCGAACGGGCGCATCCTCGTCACCCAGCCGGTAGCGTCCGGTGAAGCCTTCGTCGGATGTGCGCGCTGCCACCGCCGGAAGCGTGACGACATAGTCGTCGCGCGATGTCGCTCGCTCGAGGGCGGGCGGCGCAGCCTGTTGCGCGGGACGCGTCGGGATGGATGTGGACTCCTGTCGCTGCTCGGTGTTGCCCTGCACCATCTGGGCGATGGAGTCATCGAGATCCTGATTTGCTTCCGCTTCCGCCTGCTCGGCGACCAGGTAGCTCGTCACGCCGACGCCGAGGCTTGCGACCGCGAAGGTGACGCCGCCGACGGCAGCGAGCCGTCCATTGGGCACGCTCCGTGAGGTCACCGCGGTCTCCACGACGATCAGGAACAGGATGTTGGCGATGTGCGCGCTGAGGCACCAGGGGCAGAGGTAGCCGCCGACGATCATCACCCCGACATAGAAGACCGAGGCAACCACACCCAGGCGTGTGAGCCACTTGAAGGCCGGGGAGATGCCCTTGGCCGACAGCCACCAGCCGACGAGCAGCGCACAGAAGAAGGCGAAGCCGGCGAACGCGACCGGCCAGCCCAGGACCGAGGCGAAGGGGCTCTGGGCCGCGCGGGCACAGCCGCTGTCGGGGCCGCAGCCAGGCATCGAGAAGATGCCCATGTGATCCAGACTCAGCCAGCCTGACGCGATGACCGCGGCCAGAAGCAGCAGCAGGCCGATGGCGAAGCGGTGCATCCCCATGGGGGGCGCGTCGTCTGTTTTCACATTCCGATTCTTGGGCACGTCAGTCTGCTCCTCGCCTCGAAGGCAGGAAAAGCGGCAATGGGGCCGATTCTACCCCTCACGGGATCGCGGATTTCGGACCGTTGATACCGATCAGATGTCGGCTTGGACGCAGGTTGTGTGATAGGCTTCCTTCAGGTCACCACTGAGATTCCACTGAAGGCTGTGCGCGCTGTTTGAGGAAGGGTGAGTTCAAACGATGCTGGTAAAACGTTTCACTAAAATCGGGCTCTCAGCCGCCGTGCTCGCGGGTCTCGCTATCGGGGCCACCGCGACCGCCCAGCAGCCGATTCAGATCGGCTTCCTGTGGCACATGCACCAGCCCAACTACTACCCCTACGAGTCCATCGTGCAGACCGACGTCAACGACGCTGAAGGTGTACCGGCCGTTGACGTCGGTCTGCACGATGGACTC
>JBCBTA010000392.1:0-3051 GCA_039818905.1 Planctomycetota bacterium | reverse complement strand
GGGCGTCGTCATCGCACTGGCCGGCGGCCTGCTCGGAGCAGCTGGCGCGATCGCCGTCGCCGAAGTGGGCAGCTTCGCGCTCTCGGTCGAGGGACAGTCCATCCCGATCACCGCCGGACCCGGCCTACTTGTCAGCGGCCTGCTCGTCTGCGCCCTGCTCGCAGTCTGCGCGGGGCTGATTCCGGCGATCCAGGCCTCCCGCAGGGAGATCGCAGCCTGCTTCCGGGCGGTGTAACCATGCGACAGCTCCCCTTCGAATACGCGTTTCGGAACCTCGGGCGCAGTGGCGTCCGCTTGGCTGCATCGCTCCTCGGCGCTGCCCTGGTCGTGCTGCTGGTACTCGCCTCCGCGGGCTTCGTGCGCGGCATGCAGCTGACGCTGACGCAGGCCGATGCACTGCACGAGAACATCATCATCCTGGGCACAGGCAGCGAGGAAGCGCTGGAGCGATCACAGATCGACGGAAACGTCGCCGGCATCGCGCAGGCCAGCGTCCGTGGCATCAAGACGCAGGGCGGAACCGCCTTCGTCAGCCCCGAGATCAATATCGCCCTCCCCGTCCGCGACACAGCTGAGTCGGACGTGCTGCTGCCCGCCGTGATGCGCGGCGTGCGACCTGTCGCTCTGCTCGTGCACCCGCAGGTGGAACTCATCGACGGACGCATGCCGCGCGCAGGTGAGGATGAGCTCATGACCGGTGGCCTCGCCGCGACCAGGCTCGGCGTCCCGCCGCAACGACTCGCGCTCGGCCAGACACTGCACTTCGACAACCGGCCTTGGACGATCGTCGGTCACTTCCAGGCGCCCAATACCGTGATGGATGCCGAGATCTGGCTGCCGCTGACCGATCTCCAGATCGCCACCAAACGCGAGAACACGCTCTCCTCCGTCGTCATCACGCTCGATGCCGGTTCCTTCTCGGAGGTGGACCTCTTCGCCAAGAGCCGTCTTGATCTCGAGATCACGGCGATGCGAGAGAGCGACTACTACAGCTCCATCGCGCAGTTCTACCGCCCCATTCGCATCATGATCATCGTCACCGCCGTACTCATCGGCATCGGCGGGTTGCTCGGCGGACTCAACACCATGTACGCGGCCTTCGCCGCACGCGTGCGGGAGATCGGGATGCTGCAGGCCCTCGGCTACACCAGGCTCGGCATCGTGCTCAACCTGACGGAGGAATCCGTCTTTGCCGCGGCATGCGGCTCGATCATCGGTGCCGCCATCGGACTCATCGCACTCGACGGACTGGCCATCCGGTTTTCGATGGGTGCCTTCGCGGTCACGATCGATGCCCCTGTGATGCTCACAGGTCTGCTGGCGGGCCTCGCCGTCGGACTCATCGGCGCGGTCCCGCCGGCCCTCCGCTGCCTCAGGCTTCCAATCCCCATCGCACTCAAGTCACACTGACTCCGGAGATTCATCCAATGCGCACACACCACTTGCTCGCAGTCTGCACCACGGCAGCGTTGCTGACCGGCTGCAGCGAATCGTCGTCCGACGCGCCGTCGCCCCAGACCGCCCCAACCCAGACCACCGCGCCGCAGCAGGCTCCTCAGTGGATGATCACCGACATGCCCTCGGACATCCTGGACGTCGGGTGGGCCAAGGCCAGTGTCAGCGAGGGCGACACTGTCACCCTCAAGGGACGCATCGGCGGCCGCGTTGATCCCATGAGCACCGACATGGCGGTCTTCATCATCGTGGACTCCGCCGTGCCGAGCTGCCACGACAAAGCGCACGACTCCTGCCCCACGCCATGGGACTACTGCTGCGAGCCCAGGGACTCACTCATGGCCAACAACGCGACCATTCAGCTCGTTGGCGATGACGGCGCCCCGCTGGCGATCGATCTCCAGCAGCACGGCTTCCAGCCGCTCGACGAAGTCGTCATTCAGGGAACGGTCGCACCGCGCCCCTCTGACGCTGTACTGATCGTCAAGGCAACACACATCGGTCACACGAGCTCTTGACGGAACCAGTGACGATCAGTCCAGGCCGCACGACGAACCGAAGCGAGCTGCGAAGAGCCGGAAGTCGATGAGCGTGACGGCGCCATCGCCATTCATGTCGCCCATGTTCGGATCCGCGCCGGAAACCATGCCGAAATTGCTGGCCAGAACCTGGAAGTCGGTCAGCCCGACCGACTCGTTGCCATCGAAGTCACCCGGGCACGGCGGAGGTGCGATGAACACAGTCGGACTGATCTCAGGCCCGATGTCCGTATTGCGCTGAATGATCACGGACAGCGTCTGCGCGTTGATCATGTCAACCATGTCTTGCGGCAGATACTCTGTGTACCAGAAGCGATCGCCATCGCGCAGACGGGTGAACTGATCGACCAGGATTGCGTGAAGCGTCTCACCCACCATCGCGCCGGGAACATGCTGCTCGCAGAGCAGACCGATCCACGAATCGAAGTCATTGGTGCTTGCGTAGACCGATGAGAAGCGCGTGATGACATCCTGCGTCGCGTTCATCTCGTTGAACGTGGTCACCGCGGCCAGACCGAAGTGCTGCCGAATCGCGTTGTAGGATGGGAGACCGTGATCGCGCCCACGCTGGATGTTCAGCGAAGCGAGATCGAAGCCACCTGACCCAGGCTGGCCGAAGAGGAAGTTCCGCACGTCGTCGATGACGAGATGATCAATGTCCTGTGCCGGCTGGGCCGCCAGGCCGCGCAGCACTGACTCGATGCCGTGGCTGGTGATCTCGCTCGGATTGAAGAACGCCTGCAGAAGTGGGATATCCTGCTCGCCCGCCTCCTGCATGTTGTGATCGAGGCGACGCAGTGTGGACGAGAGCATGGTGTGACCGACGCGATAGCCCGCCGTGGCGAAGACGTTGGCGATGCTGGGGTTCACGTCCGCCTTGTACCCCGTGTACTCCGGGAGCGCATCGGCCCCAAGCAGCAGCGGGAGGAACTCGTTGTACGTGATCGCCTGCATCTCCGCGGCAACGATCGCCCGTGCCCGCTCATAGATCTCGTCGCCCGTCAGGGCAGGATCGTCGAGGGCAATCTGTGTCGCCCAGTGGTTGTGCTCGCGGACG
>JBCBTA010000391.1:0-3054 GCA_039818905.1 Planctomycetota bacterium | reverse complement strand
TCCCACGGGATCTCCTCCAATGTGACCCAGCGGTGGGACGCGACCTCCAGGTTCCGTGGCTCGGGTGAACCCGGGACGACCTCACAGACCCAGGGGCACAGCCGGATCCTGCCGTGGGGATACGTGTGGACAATCTGTGGAAGAGCTGTCGTCGGGCGGACCTCCAGGCCCAGCTCCTCGCGCACTTCCCGCGCGACGCATGCCTCGGTGGACTCGCCCGGCTCGACCTTGCCCCCCGGGAACTCCCAGTAGCCCCCATACACCGTGTGGTCGGGACGTTGGGCGATCAGAATCTGTTGTGCGGCGTGCACATCCGTGGCATCTGATAGTATTGTGTTCGGTGTGCTGCGCAGCACCAGGGCGATTCCCGCACGGGTCTCGTTCGGTTCGGGCTGCGCAACATTTGCAGTTGCCATAAACACCTGTAAATAAAGCGTTTACGAAAAACACACCGGACCGCTCCAAGGCCCATTGACCCACCGATTCGGCTGCGTACGCTAGCGTATCCGGGCCGATAGGAGAGGTGGCGAGAGTCACCTTGCCCGCAACACTGACAAGACTTCGCGGCTGAAAAGCCGTGGCACGCCGCCGGTTGGGAATCGGAGCTCTCAACCGGCGGATTTTTTGCGCGCACTGCGCCGTTGCGCGCAGCGTTCGTGCACGAACGCGCTGCGAACATGCTGCGTACGTGCACGAAGTGCGAGTGAACGTGCATAACTCGTTGCGCGTTTCTGTCAGACAGGAATCGAGACATGTCATTGCGCGCTGCGCAGCGTTGCGTGCGCGCATCATGCACCGTCCGTAAACCGTGTGAAGGGGCGCCGGCGCGCCCAGTGCGCGAATGTCTCGGCAAGCAGCCACGCTTCCAGCGCAAGCGTCGCGCATGCGATGACAACCAACGTCCAACTTCCCTGCGCCACCCACGATGCGTTGTGGTCGTTGCCGATGAACGCCTGCCACACCATCGCCGACGCCGGCGCCACCAGCATCAACGCCGCAGCGGGCACGCAGAACCACCACGGACGCTTCGTCACGATCAGCCACGCCGCGATCACCACGAACGCAAAGCCCGCGAGCAACTGGTTCGTCGTGCCAAACAGCGGCCACAGACGCAGCCCGCCCGTCCCGGCATTCCCGAGCGACCACGCCTGCCCAACCGGCGGCACGGCGGCCAGCAGCATCGCCGTCACCACCGCAAACAGCGTCGCACCATGCACCGTCGAAAGCCACTTGAACGGATTCAGCCCCGACGCACGGGCAAACGAGGCATCGCGATCATGGTGATACACCTCATGCGCCGGATGCGCCGCTCCGCACTCTGGACAGACAACCGCCCGCGCAGTGTCTCCCCCCTCTGTGCCTTCGTGCCTCTGTGCCTCTGTGCCTTCCCCAAGTCCAGCCATGTCATACCCACACCCCCGACACGCCGCCTGTGACACCCGGGGCAGGAACGTCCAGCTCAGTTCCTGCAGCACATAGCGCTGCAGCCGACACGCCGTGTCCATCGTGGTCGCCGCGAAGGACGCCACCATCACCGCCATCAGCGCGATCGCGACGGAGAGCGGAATCCCGAGCGATGCCACGAAGTTCGCCGCACCTTCGACGAACGCACCGACCTTCTTCCCAAGACTGCCCGCGGCTTGCCAGGACTCGTATTGCTTGGCGAAGGCGAGCTCGCCGGTGAGAGTGGCGATTGGAGGGTCGCCCGGATCGACGCGAATGAACCCGTCTCCAAGATCGCCCTCGTGGCCACCGTCGCGGCGGTTGAGCATGTCCATTGACACTGTTTCCGGCGTGCCATCTTCATGCACCCAGATGCGATGGACGGACCAGAACGAATTGGCGCCGTTGGCGTACAGCACTCGCTCATGCTCGGCGTCGGGGGGGAGTTCGAGGAAGTGGTCGCTGTTTCTGATCCAACCTGCGAGCGAGTGTTCTGCCCCCAACCCAATCCCCGCGCAACACGCCGCGATCACCAGCGTCGCGAGAAAGCCCTCCGTCAGCATCGAGCCGTAGCCGACCGCCTTTGCATCGCGCTCCTTCGCGATCTGCTTACTCGTCGTGCCCGAGCCCACGAGGCAGTGAAAGCCCGAGCACGCGCCGCAGGCGATGGTGATGAAGAGCACCGGCAGCATCGGCGGCGCGCCGACCGGCTGCCAGTCGATCATCGGAGCCACGATCGACAGCTCCGGCCGCTCCGCATCCACCGAATCTCCCGCAGTACCACCCAGCGTCGCCGCGACGATCAGGCCCACCACGATCAGCACCAGCGTCGTGATCAGCTGCAGCGCGTTCACATAATCCCGCGGCTGCAGCAGCACCCACACCGGCAGCACGCTCGCGACATACGCATACGCCAGCAGCCCGATGACCCACGCCCACATCGGCGCCGCCGCCAGCGTGGTGTTGAAGGCGTGCAGCGGGCCCCAGTCGCCCCAGATCACGCTCGCGTACATCACCGCCAGCGCAACGACCGACGGCAGCACGATCGACCGCCCCGTCCGGTGGATCACCACGCCGATCAGCAGGGCCAGGGGCACCTGCACGACCACGGGGAAGATCGCCTGCGGATACTGCCGCAACACCGCGGCGATCACCAGCCCGAAGATCGCCAGCACGATCCACAGGCCCATCACCAGGATCCCGAGGAAGATCAGCCGGGCCCGCGCACCGAGCAGGTCGCCGGCGATGTCGCCGATGGAGCGCCCTTTGTTGCGCAATGAAACGACGATGCTCCCGAGGTCGTGCACCGCGCCGATGAAGATCGAGCCCAGCACCACCCACAGTACCGCCGGCAGCCAGCCCCACATGACGGCGATCGCCGGCCCGACGATCGGGCCCGTGCCTGCGATGGACGTGAAGTGGTGCCCGAAGATGACGCTGCGCTTCGTCGGCACATAGTCGCGCCCGTCCTCCTCGGTCACGGCAGGCGTGGGGCGGCTGTCATCCAGCCGAAAGACGCGCCGGCTCAGCCAGCCGCCGATCGTGAGATAGGCGATGACGAGACACACGCCGCTGATCAGGACGAGGGCGAGGGCGTCCATGTGCGTCAGT
>JBCBTA010000390.1:0-3054 GCA_039818905.1 Planctomycetota bacterium | reverse complement strand
GCTCTTGGTGACCGAGTCGTTGACGTTGATCGCCGGGAACAGCAGCGTGCCGGCCTCCTCGGCCTGGTACAGACGGTGCACGCCGGTGGTCGTCTCCTCGCTGACGCCGCGGATGTACGGGGCCATGCGGCTGAAGAACGTGGCGTCTTCCTGCACCTTGTCGCGCAGCACCGACAGCACGATCTTGAACTCGGGGTTGTCGGTCGAGTTCGGGTCGGGCAGCGTGCCATCCTTCGCGAACGCCTGCTCCGCCTTGACGCCCTCGTGGATAAGCAGCGTGGCGTCGCCACCATCATCGACGATGACGTACGGGCCGTTGCTGCCATTCTCATCCGCCGGGAAGGTCAGCGCCTGCAGCGTGCACCACCAGTACTCCTCCAGCGTCTCGCCCTTCCAGGCGAAGACCGGCGTGCCGCTCTTGCCCTCGCGCCCGGCGACGACCGCCGACGCGGCGTGGTCCTGCGTGCTGAAGATGTTGCATGACGCCCAGCGCAGATCGGCGCCGAGGTCCTGCAGCGTCTCGATGAGCACCGCAGTCTGAATGGTCATGTGCAGGGAGCCCATGATGCGGGCGCCCTTCAGCGGCTGCTTGCTGCCGTACTCGTTGCGGCAGGCCACCAGTCCGGGCATCTCATGCTCGGCGAGGTCGATCTCTTTGCGACCGTACGCCACCGTCTCCGGCGACAGGTCGGCGACCTTGTGCTCCAGGTCCGCGGTCAGCGGCAGGCCGGTGTTCAGGAAGGTGGACGTCGAAACAGTGGTCACGGTGTCGCTCCTTGGGGTTCTTCGTTCCCGTTGCTTGTTCTCGTTGTCGTCTCAATCGGCCTCTGCTCCACAGCATGGCCGCTGGGTTCACTTGCTCGACCGGTCACGCCGCCAGGTGCGGCGTCCCAACTTCTCCAATCGCCACGAACAGCCCCGGCCCCCTGGCCTGAGCGTGATCGGGAATGTGCCGAATCAGCACGTTGCTCAGTCCCGCGCCTGCAAACAGGCTGCGGATTCCCTCCGGGCCGAAACCGAGGTGCTCATGTCCCATGGTCTGGCGGTAGATCACGCGGTCGTGCTCCTCCATGTCCACCACCAGCACGCGCCCGCCCGGACGCACGATGCGGGCCATCTCACGCAGCGCATCCACAGGACGCTCGACGTGGTGCAGCACCAGCAGACACGTCGCCGCGTCCACGCTGTCGTCGTCTAGCGGCAGCGATTCGATCGACGCCTCGACGAACCGCACGTTCTCCACGTCCGACAACCGCTTCTGGGCCGCCGACAGCATCGGGCTGGAGCGATCGATCGCCACCACCTCGGCCACGTGCGGCGCCAGCATTTCCGCGGCGTTCCCCGTGCCGCAGCCGATGTCGGCGACAATCCAGTCCGGCGGCAGCAGGCCGAGCAGCGCGTGCGCCGTAAAGGCATCGCCAAACAGCTCCATGCGAAGCTTGTCCCATTCGCCGGCGACGCGTCCGAAGAAGCTCAGGCTGTCGGTCTTCCGCTCCGCGAGGACCGCCGCGAGCCGATGGGCGTCCTCCTCGAACTGCGGGTCGGTACCAAGCTGATCGCGCACGGCCCGCCAGATCGCACGGGCCTCGTCCGGCAGATCGTCGAGCACCAGCCGGTAGAACTTGGCCGTGCCCTCCGCCCGGTGCAGCACCCACTCGGTGCTCGAGAGCACCTTCAGATGACGGCTGACCGTGGACTGGGGCAGCTGCACCACGTTGGCGACCTCACCCACGCTGAGCTCGTGACGCTCCAGCAGGCGGCAGATGCGCAGCCGAATCGGCTCGCTGAGTGCCGCGAGTCGCTCCGCCAGTCCGGTTGTGGTCGCTCGACGCTTCATCCGTTTATCCGGATGAACAGTAGAATCCCCATCCCGCCACGTCAAGTCATCTCAACGCCGATCCGGTATCGGGGAATCCCTGATGCAAGGGGGCGATGTCAGCGGTTGCGATGAGGTTGGTTCCCGCCCTTGCCGTCATGACGAAGCGTCGTCCGCGGCCGCCACGATGAACGCATCCAGCGTCCGCCACCGTACGTGTGGCGTTGGCTTTCGCTGCGCGCGCAGCCCATCGGTGCATTCGCACCCCGCTTTGCCATCTGCGACCTTCGCTTCGCGCTTTCCCCGCCGCCTACCGCTCCACGTCAGCTCGCGCCTCCGTGGGCTCCACCGCGTAGGTCGGGCCGGGCACCTCGCCATAGGAGCGGATCAGCTCCTGCACGCGGGCGTCATCCGGATTGATGTACAGCGCCATGCGCAGACGCAGCAGCGCCTTGGCATCGTCGCCCGCCGCGCGGTACAGCGCGGCCAGAGATGTCTGCGGCTGGACGCGCCTGCCGCGATCCAGCTGGGCGGCCGTCAGCAACGCCTGCTCGGCCCCGTCGAGATCGCCGGCCCGCTGCAGGAAGATGCCGAGGCGCAGCCAGTCCGGAACCGTGTTGCTCTCCACTGCGCGGTGACGCAGCTCGCGGGCCATGGCATCGACGTCGCCACTGCCGAGCATCGCCTCGGCCAGCAGTTCCAACAATTCGGCGTCGTTCGGGTTGATGGTGTACGCGACCTCGAGCTCCTCGCGGGCCTCCGCGGGCTGGTCCAGCTCCAGCAGGGCCCGGCCGAGCTCGATGCGGGCATCCCAGCGCCCCGGGCGACGATCCACGATCTCCCGGTACTCGCTCTCGGCCAGGCGATAGTCGCCGCGGCGCATCGCCCGCTCACCGGAATCCTCGACCATGTGCAGCGCACGCTGATTCGAGCAGGCACAGACCAGCACGCCGGTGAGTGCGAGAAGTACGATTCGGAAGCTCGTCATGGATCCACTCCGTTGGTTCAATGGCATGAGGCGGTCCTCCGCCCATGACCGCCGGAGTGTATCCGATCGCGGCTTCAGATCCCGTTTCCACAGGGAGCAGCGACATGCCCCCATACGTGGTGCTTCGCCACCAGACGCCCGACGGCTCCTTCCTGGACCTGCAGCGCAACGTCTTCGAGATGCTGCGCGGCGCGGGGGTGGCGCTGCCGGAGGAGCGCTCGGCGGACGACTTCCTCGCGCGCGGCCCGGC
>JBCBTA010000389.1:0-3061 GCA_039818905.1 Planctomycetota bacterium | reverse complement strand
GTTGCGGTTTGCAGTCGCGCCCTCATCCTCCTCGTCTTCATCCACGACCTCAACGATGAACGTCTCGGGGCCGGTGATGGTCGGGTAGGGCAGCGCATCACGATCCAGCGCGGCGACGCGCATCGATGTCAGGTACTCGACCGGCACCGGCCCCGAGACGTTCATCGTTGAGGTCGTGGATGAAGACGAGGAGGATGAGGGCGCGACTGCAAACCGCAACACGCCCGACAACAAGGACCGACGCTTCGCGAAGCCGACGCGTCGTCCGCGTCGCTAGGAGCGATATCGCACCGTGGCAGATCAACAGCAAGACGTTCGTGTGGCATTGGTAACCGGCGCAAGCCGCGGCATCGGCAAGGCGATTGCGCTTCGACTGGCCGAGGCCGGGCGGCGCGTGGTGCTTGTCAGCCGAAGCGAAGGCCCGCTCAGTGAGGTGAAGGCGCAAATCGAGGAGCGAGGCGGCGCGGCAGATGTCGCGGCCGTCGATATCGGTGACCTCGCCGCGCTGCGCTCGATGGTGGAGCGCGTCATCGACGAGGTGGGTCGCCTGGACATTCTGGTCAACAACGCAGGCATCACGCGGGACAACCTGGCTCTCCGCATGAGCGACGATGAGTTCATGCAGGTGCTGCAGGTCAATCTCACTGCGGCGTTCGTAACCTCGCGGGCGGTGGCCCGTTCGATGATGCGCAACCGCTTCGGCCGCATCGTGAACATCGGCTCCACCTCGGGCGTGGTCGGCAATGCGGGGCAGGCGAACTACGCGGCGGCCAAGGCGGGCCTGATTGGTCTGACGAAGTCGCTGGCACGCGAGCTCGGGGGCAAGGGCATCACGGCCAACGTGATCGCACCCGGCTTCATCGAGACGGACATGACCTCGGCACTGCCCGAGGACGTCCGCCAGAAGGTCCTCTCGGCGATGGCGGTGAGCCGCCACGGCACGGTGGAGGACGTGGCGGAGGCCGTGGCGTACGTCTCATCGGACGGGGCCGGGTATCTGACGGGTCAGACGATCTGCGTTGACGGTGGTCTGACGATGTGCTGACGGGCCCCGGCCCGGTTGGCGGGCTGGAGCCCTCGCGGATATATTGATCCATCGCGCCACGGAGAGTTCCGAGGCGTTGCAGAACTGCAATGGAGAGCAAGCGGTGACGGAACAAGAAGTCGAACAGCAGGTGATCGAGATCGTCGGCGAGCAAATGGGCGTCGATACGGCCGAGGTCACTCGCGACACCAGCTTCGTCAACGACTTGAACGCTGACAGCCTCGACACCGTCGAGTTGGTGATGGAATTCGAGGACCGCTTCGAGACGTCGATCCCCGATGAGAAGGCCGAGCAGATCAAGACGGTCGGCGAGGCGATCGACTTCATCATCGAGGCGAAGAACGCTGCGAAGGCGTGATGCCGCGTTGAGCGCGTGCGCTGCGCGGGACACCACTGACCGAAGATGAGTTCGGCGAACACCAAGCGACGTCGCGTCGTCATCACCGGCATCGGAGCGGTGACGAACATCGGCACTGACGCCACCGCGGCGTGGGATGCCATGGTGCGCGGTGTCAGCGGTGTGTCGCGACTCGAAGGCCCGCCCTTCGATCGCTATCCCGATGACCAGTGGGCTGTGCGCATCGCGGGGCACATCCGCGATTGGGAAGAGCACACCTACATCGAGAAGCGCGAGGCCAAGCGGCTCGACCGCTTTGCCATCCTCGGCATCTCCGCCGGCATTCAGGCAGTGGAGACCAGTGGCATCGACTTCTCCAAGCTCGACCCAGAGCGCTGCGGCGTGGTGGTTGGCTCGGGCGTCGGTGGTATCCAGACAATCGAGCACGGCGTCGGTGTCCTGCACGAAAAGGGCCCCGCGCGGCTGAGCCCGTTCACCGTGCCGCGTCTGATGGCCAACGCGATCAGCGGTGACCTCTCGATCCGCTACGGACTTCAGGGTCACTCCGGCTCGCACACCACGGCGTGCGCATCCTCGGGTCATTCGATCGGCGACGCCTACCAGATCATTCAGCGCGGCCGTGCGGACGTGATCCTCGCCGGCGGCAGCGAGGGCGCCGTCTCGCCGCTGTGCGTCGGTGCGTTCATGACCATGCGTGCCCTCTCCACCCGAAACGACGACCCCGAGCGGGCCTCGCGGCCCTTCGATCAGGGGCGTGACGGTTTCGTGCTGTCCGAGGGCGCCGCGGTGCTGGTGCTGGAGGCCGAGGAGCACGCCAAGGCCCGCGGCGCGGAAATCCACGGCGAGATCGTCGGCTACGGCGCGTCCAGCGATGCCAGCCACATCACGGCCCCGGACCCCCACGGCTCGGGCGCCGCTCGTGCGATGCGGTGGGCCCTCGAGGATGCCGAGCTCGACTCCGGTGCCGTGCAGTACGTCAATGCCCACGGCACCTCGACCCCGCTCGGCGACAAGGCCGAGGTGGCCGCGGTGGAGTCGATTTTCGGCGACCACGCCCGCAAGTCCAAGGGCGGCACGCTGCTGATGTCGTCCAGCAAGTCCATGATCGGGCACTGCCTCGGTGCATCAGGCGGCGTCGAGATGATCGCCTGCCTCGGAGCCATCCGTCACGGCGTGGTGCCCCCCACGATCAACCTGAACGACCCCGACGAGGAGTTCGACATGGACTTCGTGCCGAACGTCGCTCGGGACGCCCCCGTCCGGTATGCCCTGAACAACACGTTCGGGTTCGGCGGCCACAACGTCTCCCTGGTGGTCGGCCGCTACGACGGCTGAGGTCGGACTCAGGAATCGGGTCCCGGTGAGCCGATAGGCTCTCCATGAGCGCCGAACTCGACCGCATTCTCAAGCTCAACGTGCCGATCATCGTCCTCATGGGCGAGAAGACGATGCCGCTGCAGGATGTCGTTTCGATGATGCCGGGCACGATCATCGAGCTGCCCAAGCCCGCGGACTCGGAACTGGAGCTCCTGGTCAACAACATGGTGATCGGCAGCGGGACGGCGGTGAAGGTCGGCGAAAACTTCGGGCTGCGGATCAGCGCCATCGGCGACGCACGCGAGCGGATCGCGGCAATGGCGACCGAGGAAGACACCTCT
>JBCBTA010000388.1:0-3065 GCA_039818905.1 Planctomycetota bacterium | reverse complement strand
TCGTCATTCCGATGCCGTCTGTTGGTGCGGGCTGGTTCGCGGCGGACAACCCCGTGCAGGATCTGCTGCCGTTGGTCGAGCCGCGGAAGCTGGAGGACGTGTCACTCGAACCGTTCCGTGCCCTGCTGACCACCGATGAATTCACGGACGAGACACTCCCGGCTCGGACGACGCTGCACACCTTCGGCATCGCCGATGACGCGACCGCGGCGGAGGCGAGTTGTGTCATCACGGGGCCGGATGGATGCGTCGTCGTGCGCCGGCTGGTGGGCGCGGGCATGGTCACACTCGTCGGCCTGGACGTTGACCATCCGGGGTTGCGGCAGGCCGGCATGCTGCGGGCCGATCGTTTCTGGCACCGCGTGCTGGGTCGTCGGTTCGACACACCGACGCAAAAGGAGCTGCGCGACCTGACGATCGGCGGACGTCAGCTCGAGACGGTGTTCGCCGACCGATATGTCGGCGTCGAGATCGACAAGAAGACTGCAGCCGGCGTCGGTGTGCTGCTGGCGCTGGTGGTGTTCATCGGCTACTGGGTTCTCGCCGGTCCGGGTGGCTTCGGCATCCTGAAGATGCAGGGGTGGCAGCGCCACGCGTGGGTGTCTTTCATCGGCACGGTCGGTGTCTTTACCGCGGTGGCATGGCTCGGCGCATCGACACTGCGCCAGACGTCCATCGAGGCGCAGCACCTGACATTCCTGGACCACGTGTACGGTCAGGAGCAGCAGCGGGCGCGATCGTGGACGAGCGTCTTCCTTCCGAGCTACGGCGAGGAGACGATCATGCTCGGCGAGCCGGGCGTGGATCAGCGATGGCGACAGGTGAGCGCGGTCTGGTCGAATCCGAACACGACGGCGGAGCCACTGTCGTTTCCCGATGCCCGTCCGTATCCGGTGGACATGCGGGAGCCGGGGATGCTGACGGTGCCGAGCCGCGCGACGATCAAGCAGTTCCGGCTGGACTGGCTGGGGGTGCGACGGTGGGGGACACCGGTCCCGGCAGGACCCGGCAATGAGCCTCGGCTGCGCAACGGCGACCTCTCGGGGGTGCTGGTCCATGACCTTCCTGCCGCCCTGGACAGCGTGCTGATCATCGTGGTGGGGCCGCAGCGCGCCCCGGATCGGGTCGCGGACCGTGATTCGGGCCCCATGTGGGCCGACGTGGTGTACTGGCGCCGGCCCACGGCGTGGGCCCCCGGCATCCCGCTCGATCTCGGTGCGCTCTCGCCTGACGACGCCAATACGGGAGACGATCTGCGGACGTTCGTCCCCCGGGCCAGCGGGATGGGCTTTATGGGGACGGAGAACAACCCGACGAGTCTCTCGCCGTCCGAGGCGGACCGTGACTATGAGCGAGCGGCACTGGTGTCGATGCTGCCGCCACCGGATTACAAGGAACTGCGTCAGCAGACCGCGATCCGAATCCGTGATGCGCACGGCTGGGACCTGGGCAAGTGGTTCACACAGCCCTGCGTCATCATCATCGGCCATCTCCGGGATGCCGAGTTGCCTTCGCCCCTGCAGGTGGTCCGCGGGGACACCGTTCGTCCGATTCCATCCGAGGGCCACACGGTGCTCCGATGGATCTATCCTCTCACGCCGGATCCGCTCGAGATTCGATGAGCCGGAGCAGCGTCACATGGCGATGATCGAAACGATCAACCTGTGCAAGGAGTACGGCGACCTCGTCGCGCTCAACAACCTTAACCTCGTGATCAACGAGGGTGCGTGCTTCGGGTTCATCGGTCCCAACGGCGCCGGCAAGACCACGACGATCAAGATTCTCGCCACGCTGCTGAAGCCGACGCGCGGGCAGGCGATGATCGATGGACTGACTGTCGGTTTCGAGAATCGCAAGATCCGGCCGCGCATCGGATACGTCCCGGACTTCATGGGCGCATACGAAGACATGGTGGTCCTCGAGTACCTGGAGTTCTTCGCCGCGGCGTATGACATTCATGGCCAGCAGCGCAAGCGTGTCGTGAACGACGTGCTGGATCTGACGGATCTGACATACAAGGCCAGCGCGGAAGTGAACTCGCTGAGCCGTGGCATGCAGCAGCGCCTGAGCGTTGCACGCGTCCTGTTGCATGATCCGAAGGTCCTGCTGATGGACGAACCCGCGTCGGGTCTCGATCCGCGGGCCCGCATCGAGATGCGCGAGCTGCTCAAGGAGCTCAAGCGCATGGGCAAGACCATCGTGATCTCGAGCCACATCCTGCATGAGCTGGCGGAGCTGTGTAACACCGTCGGCATCATCGAGCGTGGGCAGCTGATCTTCAGCGGCTCCGTCGGGGAGATCATGCAGAAGGCCAAGCTCGAGCATGTCGTCCATGTGGCGGTCGCGGAGCGCACCGAAGAGGCGGCGAAGATGCTGCATGGCATCCCGGGTGTGAAGCGGATCAGCCTGGCTGACGAGGACGACCCGTCCGCCGACAACGGGTCTCGCCGGCCGGTCCTGCACGTGGTCTTCGAGGAGTCCGCCGTGCACACGGTGACGGATATCCCCAGCCGCCTGATCAATGGCGGGTTCCGGCTGACGATGTTCAGCGAGGAGAAGGTCAACCTGGAGACGGCCTTCATGCGGCTGACACAGGGGCTGGTCCAGTAGGACCCTGGTAGCGAAGCAACCTCCGGTCGCCGGGGCGATACTATCTCCCGTCGCGACCAAGGCATTTCAGGAGAGTGATACCCATGCGCATGCGAATTCTGGGCATTTCCGCCCTCGTTCTCGCGCCCGCCGTCGGGCTTGCCGGGGACATCGAGTATCCGCGGTCGAAGACCGTTGACCAGGTTGACGTCTACCACGGTGTCGCCGTCGAAGATCCCTACCGCTGGCTGGAGAACGATGTCCGCGAGGACAGCGATGTGGCCCGGTGGGTGCAGCGCCAGAACGCTGTTACGCAGGACTTCCTCGGAAGCATCGGCGAGCGCGATGCGATCAAGCGTCGCCTGACGAAGCTGTGGGACTACGAGCGCTACTCCGCTCCCTCGAAGGTCGGCGACTATTACGTCTTCAGCAAGAACGACGGTCTCCAGAATCAGTCGGTGCTGTACAGCCAGGAT
>JBCBTA010000387.1:0-3067 GCA_039818905.1 Planctomycetota bacterium | reverse complement strand
GTCATCACGCAGGGCATGACCAACGCGCAGCGCCGAGCCGCTGCACTTCGGGCGTGCCTGGCGGTGCTCATCATCCTGAGCATCGCCGCCATCGCCGGCGCTCCGATCCTCCATCTCTTTGGGATCTCGCTTCCGGCGTTCCAGGCGGGTGGTGGCCTGATCATCCTGCTCATGGGGCTGCAGATGATGAAGGGCCAGTCCAACAAGACGTCCTATAGCCCGGATGACACCGAGAACGAGGACACCATTCTCGTTCCCTTCGCCATGCCCCTGCTGGCGGGACCCGGCGCCATCGCAACCGTCATCACACTCACCGCCAAGCACGACACTGTGCTGAGCTACGGCTCAATCTATCTGGCCATCTTCATCCTGGTGATCGTCCTCTTCGTTTCGCTTCTCGGTGCGAGTTGGATCGGCGGTCACATCGGAAAACGGGGCCAGAAGATGTTCGTCCAGTTCATGGGCCTCATTCTCGTCGCCGTCGGAGCGGAGTTGATTCTCGGCGGCCTCCGCCGCTACTTCGAAATCGCTCCTGCCGGCATGGGCTGATCAGGTTCGCGGACCACGCCGTGCGACCGCGCGGTCTGGCGCGTCTGATAGCCACATGAGGACCCCGATTCGAGTTCAGCACTGGGTCGAGCGGGATACCCACCCGAATCTGGCAGCATCTGTTCGGCCTCGATTCTCTGAGGGGTGCATCGCTATGTCGTTCGCGAAGCAAGCATGTGCGGGCCTTCTTGCCGGCGCCATCGGCGCCGCGGCGTGGGCCGGCGTGGTCATGGTCACCAAGTACGAGTTCGGCATTCTTGCATGGGGTATCGGCGTGCTCGTCGGATTCGCCGTCGGCGCGACAGCGAGTGCGGGTCAGCGATCCCCTGTTGCAGCCGGCGTGCTTGCCAGCGTTCTCGCGCTCGCCACGATCTTCGCAGGCAAGGGAGCGGCGGCGTACATGCTCTCCAACTCCGCCATGACCTACGCGGAGGCGAGTAGCGAGGAGATGCTCATCAGCTTCGTTGCCGATGAAGTCCTGCACGAACACGCCATGGCCGGGCGCGACTACGACGGCGAAGAGATCGGTGGCTTTACCAAGGATGACTACCCCGCCGACGTGTGGGGCGAAGCCGAGTCGCGCTGGGCGGCTCTGCCTGCAGCCGAGAAGCAGACCATGCGGGCCGACCTCGCCGATGGCCAGCAGGTCGCCGGCGGCATTCTGTTCGCCGCAATCCTCGTCGGCTCCTTTGGTCTGATAGACGTTCTGTGGGTCGGGCTCGCCATCGGCTCCGCGTACAAGCTCGGTTCCTCGGCACCGGTGGAGAAGCAGCAGTTCGAGGAACAGATGGTGTACGCCGGGCCCGCCGCGGCACCGCAGTTCAAGGATGACGCAGACGCCGCACCAACAGCCACCGCCGGCCCGAGCTTCTTCCCCCCCGCTCCGCCCAACGCCGACGCTGACATTCCTGCGAACCCGCCTCTGGCCCAGTGGGCCGATCACTATGACGGAAGCGAGCCCCGCCCGGGCCTGACCGACGTCGGCGGACTGGACGAGGACCCGCAGATCCACAGCGACGTGCCCGACCTGCCGGACGCGCACAGCGATGTGCCGGATCTGCCCGACATCTCCGAGTCGCAGCAGCGCCGCGCCGCATGAGACGTGCCTGATCACCACGCCGCGCTACAATCGCGGCCATGGTCGAGCACCCCATTCGCAACGTCACCGTCTACTGCTCCAGCAGCAGCCGCCTTCACACCTCCTACCTGAATGTCGCGCGCGACTTCGGCGCGCTGCTCGCCTCCAGCGGGCGCACGCTGGTCTACGGCGGGGGTGGGCTCGGCATGATGGGCGCATGCGCCCGCAGTTGCCGGGAGGCCGGCGGACACGTCGTCGGCATCATCACCGAGCGGCTGCGCGATGCCGAGCAGATGGATCCGAACAACCATGAGAACATCGTGGTCGGCACGATGCGCGAGCGCAAGGCCCTGCTTGAGTCGCGGGCCGATGCCGTCGTTGTCCTGCCCGGCGGCGTGGGAACACTCGAGGAGTTCTTCGAGGTCTTCGTCGGACGCCTCGTCGGCGAGCATGACAAGCCCGTCATCCTCGTCAACACCCCCGACCCCACATCGGGCGGCGGCTTCTACGACCCGCTCCAGGACATGCTCGAGCACGTCATCGCCAGTGGATTCGCCAAGGCGGACATCCGCGACCTGCTCGACATCTGCTCGACGCCGGACGAGGTCATCGACGTGCTCTCGAACTACGAGCACGCGCCCGAGTCGCGCAACGTCGGAGATCGGCGCCGCTTCATGCCGGGTTTGCAGGATGATGCCGATGCGGAGAGGATCGGGCCAACGTGAGCGCACGCAGTGCCCCCATGCTGATCCTGCCCGACCCGCCGGCCCCGCCGGCGCCGCTCGGGCTCATCGCCGCCGGTGGGCGCCTGCCGCTGCTCGTCGCGCAGGGGATGCACGACGCAGGCCATGCAGTCTGCGGCCTCGGACTGCGTGGACAGTACGCCGACGAGCTCCCGGGCCTGTGCGATCAGTTCTCCGAAGCCGCGACACTACGCCTGAACTCATGGGGCTCGTCGCTGCGCGCGATGGGTGTCAGCTATGCCGTCATGGTCGGCAAGATCGACAAGGCACCGCTGATGCATTCATGGGCCGCTATCATCCGGAACCGACCGGATCTTCGCACGCTCAAGGCATGGTTTCTCAACCGGACCGATCGCCGATCACATGTCATGCTCAGCCTGATCGCAGATGAGCTTGCGAAGGATGGAGTGCATCTCATCGACTCGACGTCGCACATCCCCGAGCACTTGTCCAGCGCAGGTGTGATGACCAGCCGCAAGCCCACCGGACGTCAGCTCTCCGACATCGAGTTCGGCTGGCCACTGCTCCAGGAACTGCTCCGGCTGGACATTGGACAGGCTATCTCCGTGCGCGAAGGCGATGTCATCGCCGTCGAAGCCGTCGAGGGCACAGACCAGATGATCTAGCGCACCGGCAAGCTCTGCCGGGCGCACGGATGGACGCTGCTCAAGTCCGCGCGGGCAGGGCATGATCGGCG
>JBCBTA010000386.1:0-3076 GCA_039818905.1 Planctomycetota bacterium | reverse complement strand
CCGGTCGCGACACCGTCGGTGACGTCACGTACTTCATCGAGGTGCTGCGCATCTGGCGCGAGCAGGGCGACAAGCCGCGCGTGGGTGAGAAGACGCCCAAGCACGAACGGACGATCGAGCGCATCCTGGAGATCTTCCCCAAGGCGCGGTTCATCCAGGTCATCCGCGATCCGCGCGATGTCGCCGCATCGATCCAGGCGCTGGGCTGGGCGGAGCATGGCACGCTCGCCCGTTCCGCCGAGATGCTCGCGCAGGTGTATGACCGGCACTTCCAGCGCGAGGCTTCCCTCTCAGCGCAGCAGTACATCGCGGTGCGCTACGAGGATCTCATCGCGGACGCCGAAGGTGAGCTGCGACGGCTCAGCGACTTTCTCGGCGAACCCTTCGACGAGGAGATGCTGCGCTTCAACGAGCGGGAGGACTCCGGCTTCATGGAGCGCGAACGCGGCTGGAAGGAGCTGACGCTCAAACCGCTGACCACCGCCCGCGTCGGTCGCTATCGCGACAAGCTCACGCCACGACAGGTGCGGACGGTCGAGCACGTGCTCGGATCGCGCCTGCAGCGCCTCGGCTATGCCCGCGAGGCAGACATGCCCGACAAGCTGTCGTGGCGCATCGCCGACGCCAGCGCAGTGATGACCTGGCGCCTGTGGCGCATCGTCAGGCCTTTGGTTCGGACCATTCGTCCGAACCGGCCTCGTGTCACCCGCGCCGAATCGACGCGGGCAACGACAGGGTCGTGATCAGCCGCCGGTGGCCCAGCGGATCAGCACATCGGCGACCTCCGGGCGGCTGAACTCCGCCGGGGGACGCTCGCCCTTGGCCAGCATGTCGCGGACCTTGGTGCCGGACAGGAACACGCGGTCACCCTCGAGCATCGGGAAGGTCTTGTTGGAGACCATGCCCTGCGCCTTGTGCGACCAGGCGGAGTGCTCGAACTTCAGCGGCTCGATCTCGAGGTTGTCCTCGTCGAGGTCGTCGAAGATGTTCTGGGCGTCGAACGTGCCGTAGTAATCACCGACGCCGGCGTGGTCGCGGCCGACGATGAAGTGCGTGATGCCGTAGTTCTTGCGGATCAGAGCGTGCAGCACGGCCTCGCGGGGGCCGGCGTAGCGCATCGCCGCGGGCATGACCGACAGCATGGTGCGATCGGGGTGGAAGTAGTCCTTGATCAGGACGTCGTAGCACTCCATGCGGACGTTGGCGGGGATGTCCCCCTCCTTGGTCTCGCCGACGAGCGGGTGGATCAGCAGGCCGTCGGTGATCTCCTGTGCGCACTTGCAGAGGTACTCGTGGGCGCGGTGGATCGGGTTGCGGGTCTGGAACGCCGCGACGGTCTTCCAGCCGCGCTCCGTGAAGTGGGCGCGGGTCTGGGCCGGGGTGAGGCGATGATCGAGGAACGCCTCGGGGCCGTCCGGATCGACGCACATCGTGACGACATCAACGGGGCCGGCGAGGCACGTGTCGCCCTCCTTGAGCACCTGCGCCACGCCGGGGTGGGCGTCGTCTTCGGTGCGGAAGACGTTGGGGATCTCCAGCTTCTTGTCGTGCGCGAAGACCTCTTCGATCGTCATGACGCCCTGGAGCACGCCGTTGGGGGCATGCAGGGCGACGCGATCGCCAACCGCCGGGGCGTCGGCCTTGTCCACCGACAGCAGGATCGGGATCGGCCAGATGTTGCCGTCGGCCAGCTTCATGTCGCGGCAGACGGACTCGAAGTCGGCCTTGCCCATGAATCCCGTCAGCGGGCTGAACGCGCCGATGCCGATCATCTCCAGGTCGCACGACTGCTTGGCAGTCAGGTCGATGCGCTTGAGGGAAGCGGCTTCAGAGGTCAGGGTCTTCGCCTTGTCGTCGGACGCGAGGCGGTTGACGAGGGTGCCACCGTGGGGCTGGATCAGGCCGTGCATTGCGTTCTCTCCCGCTGAAATTCGTTCGGATTGGGCCGTAGCGTAGGGGCCTCCATGTAGGCTCGCCACCCGCTTGTGGGACCATTCCGTCACTCGCGGCGGGATATCAGGGGCGCCGGGCGGAGATGACCATGCTCTTCCACAGGTAGGCCATCCGGCCCGCCCCGCGGAAGCCCTCGACGCGGAATCCGTTTCGCGTCAGCAGCTCGGACATCGTGGCCCGCGACCAGAACTTGATGTGCTCGCCGGCCCGCAGCGAGGTGTGGTGGTGGTCCCACTTGTTCATGACGCAGATGGCCAGGTTCTTGAGGTAGCCGTGGTAGGGGGTGGTCAGGATGAGTTGACCACCGGGCTTGAGTGCGTTGAAACACGCCAGGGCCCACTCATCGGCGTCGTAGACATGCTCGGCCACCTCCGCGGAGACCACCAGGTCGAAGGGCTCCTCACCCAGCCGCTCGCGCAGGTCGGGCGTCGCCAGATCGACCTCGAAGCGTGAGTCCGGGTGGGCCTCCCGGGCCTGGGCGATGCCGGAGTCCGACGGGTCAATCCCGACCACCGCACAGCCCTTCTCGGCGAAGAGGCCTGCGATGTAGCCGTTGCCGCAACCGATGTCGAGCACGCGATTGCCGGTGCCGAGGGCATCGGCCAACTCCATGATCGGCGGCACCAGGTAGGCGTTCCACCACGGAGCCTTGGCGTGGGCGTAGTCGTAGTCCTTGACCGCGATTCCTGACATCGGGTGCCTCCCGTCAACTCGGCATGCTACTGGCCCCAGCGCTCCGGCGGACGTCGGATCAGATCGTCCGGGATGCCTTCGGGCTTGCTCCGCACGCGAATCGGCTTGGCGGGGTTGCCGCCATAGATGGTCCAGGGCTCGAGGCTCTTCATCGCACAGCCGCGTGCGCCGAGGATCGCGCCCTCGCCGACAGTGACGTTTGGGCCGACAAACGCATCAGCCGCGACCCACGCGTGCGCCTCGATGGTAATGGGCGGGCGAAGCAGCGGCAGGTCGTATCGCGTGAAGTCGTGCGTCCCTGCGCACAGGTGCGCGCCCTGTGAGATGGAGACGTTGTCGGCCAGCGTGATCTTGCCCAGGCAGTAGACGATGCACCGGTCGCCCAGGCAGGAGTTCGAGCCCATCGTCAGGTTCCATGGCTGCTCGATGG
>JBCBTA010000385.1:0-3084 GCA_039818905.1 Planctomycetota bacterium | reverse complement strand
GATCAGCGTGCTGTCGATGCCGCCGAACTCCGTCATGGCCAGGGCACTGAAGCTCCACGCATCGGTTCCGATCCCCAGCGCGAGGAGACCGCCGAGCAGTGCCATGCCGCCGAGGCCGGTGGTCACGAATGCCTGCATCGCGAGGCGGACCGCCTTCGGATTCTCACGGTCCCATCCGATGAGCAGAAATGAGCTGATGCTGGTCAATTCCCAGAAGGCGAACATCAGCAGGAAGTTGTCGGCGAGGACGAGCCCCGTCATCGCGGTCGCGAAGAAGCCGAGCGTCGGGTAGAAGCGGCGCAGCGATGTGTCGTCGGTGCCGAAGTAGCCGCGGGCATACAGAACGATCAGCCCGCCGATTCCGGTGACCAACAACGCAAAGAAGAGGCCCAGCGCATCGGCGCGGAATGTGACGTCCAGCCGTAGTTCTTCGATGAACGTGAAGCCCACGGGTTCCGGCGAGATGCCCGCCGCAAGCAGCAGCAGCACGGAGACGACCGGGCCGAGCAGCGCGACCATCGTCCGGACGGACGGCAGGCCCCGCGGCACCCACAGTGACAGCAGTCCCGCAACAAGCGGAGCGCACACAGCGCCGAGCATGGGTGCCAGACCCGTCATGGTCCCGTCCATTTCTTCACCAACGCACGCCGCCCCGACTGGGGCGGCAACGATGCGTGGATTATCGGATAACGGACCGTATCGGCTCGATCGAGGGGCTCATTCTCTCAAAGCTGGCGGAGCAGCGTCGGTCTCGGGCTCGGAGGCGACATTCTGCTGCCCTGCCTCACCTGCCCGGGCGAGGCCGAAGTTGAGCAGCGCGGGCGCAATCAGCTTCTGCAGGGCGATGATCGCCAGCAGCAGCGCGAAGACCGCCTCGACGAAGGGCTGATCGCCAAACGTCTCCTGGAAGATCGCGGCAAGGGCCAGCGACACACCCGCCTGGGGCACAAATGCCGTCCACAGCCACCGCCGCGCCGGCTGCTCGATGCCGGCCAGCTTGGCTCCCAGCCCGGTGCTGGACCAGACCAGCACACCGCGGACACCGATGATCGCCAGGGCCCATGGCCACATCTGTGCGACCGCATCCAGTTCGACCTTGGCCCCGGTCCACGCGAAGAAGACGCAGAAGACCGGCATGCTCAAGTCTTCGATCGTCTCGAACAGCCCCTCGGCTCGCTCGCCCCAGACATTCTCCATCAGCATGCCCGCGACGACCGCAACGATCAGCGTCTCCAGACCCATCGCCTTGGCTGTCAGTGCGAGCAGCAGACATGCCATCACGACGAATATCGCCATGTGCTTGTTGACGCGATGGATGTACCACGCCATCGCAAGTCCTGCGACGGTACCCAGCGCAATCGACCCACCGATCTTCTTGACGGGTCCATACCACGTCGCACCGCCGCCATCTGCGGTCGCGAGTGCCGAGCCCGCAATCGCCAGCACGATCGTGAAGAGAATCACCAGCAGCAGATCCTTGAGGATCGTCACGGCCAGAGACGTCTGCGTCATCGTGCCTTTCGACTTGGACTCGGTGATGATCGCCAGCAGGATCGCCGGTGAGTTGCTGACGGAAATGGTGCCGATGATCGCCGCCAGCGCGATCACGCTTGCGGTCCCTTCCAGACCCTCGATTCCAAGTCGAGGAATGACCATCGCCGCGAACGCGCCGACACCCAGCCCCACAGCAGACATCTCGATGATGGCAATCAGGCTGATGCCGCGCAGTGACTTGCGCAGCACATCGAGGCGCATCTCACCGCCCGCGGTCAGCGCAATCAGTGCGATCGCCAGATCCTTGACGATCTCCAGGTAGCCGAGCTCCTCCTTGTTGATCAGATCCAGCAGTCCTGGCCCGCAGATCACACCAAAGAGCAAATACCCGACGATCTGCGGCAGGCCGACGCGCGCAATCAGAAGCCCGCTGATCCACGCGCCCAGAAGCAGCAACCCCACGCCCGCACCGGTATCGATCAGCGCATTGGGCGTCGGTGCAAACGGCTTGCCGAGCAGGTCCACCAGCGGGCCCGCATCTTCAACCTGCGATGCGCTCGGGACGTCCTCTTCGAGCGCCGTGCTGTACGCCCACTGCTGACCTGCGTAGGCGAACCCCAGCAACACCAGGAGAATCAGGAACAGGCGCAGCGCATTGGTCATGCCAGCTCCGCCTCTCCGGGTTCAGTGTGGGTCGCTCGCTTGCGCAGCAGACCAGCCGCGAGCGGAATGCAGTCGCTGACAACGCCTGCGAGAACGATCACCGTCAGCAGTCGAGCCGACAGCACCGACGGTTCGAGCAGGTAGGCCGTCACGCCCATGGCAAGCGCCAGGGGACTCTGCCGCACCGGGCCGATCAGCAGGGCCGAATCGGTCGCGCCGTGCTCCTCGCCACCACGTGTCAGTATGAACCGAAGTAGTGTCGGCTTGAGCAGCATGCGCGCAGCGGCGATCGCAAGCGCAAGCGCGACACCTGGCATACCGATGCGCGGACTCAGTAGCACCCCTGCGAGCATGGCGAAGACCGCGGCAACCACATGCTCCGCTCTGAGGATGAACTGTTCGAACCGCCGCAGATCACCACCCGGCAGGTTCGCGATCACCATGCCCACGATCATCGCACCAAAGAGCGGGGCGACGCGGAACTGTGTTGCAATGCCCGCGATGAAGGCAACGATCCCGATGAAGACCACCAGCTGCTGATCACGTGACCGGCCGGCAAGCTGCAGCGTCCACCGGCCGATGAGGCCGAGTGCGACCGCAAGCGTGAGGCACGAGATGATCCGGATGACGCTGTCGAGCACGTCAGGTGACGTCTCCCACGGCTCGCCTCGCCCCGTCAGGCTGTCCAGCAGGCCGAAGAGCGTCACGGCGATCACGCCGCCGAGTGCACCCGTCGCCCGGATGAGCAGTGCCAGATGTTTGGAGCCTGGATCATCTCCTGGACGCAGCGAACGCGTCTCCATCGACCAGCTGATCGATGCGCACGCAAGGAGGACCACCGGCGCAGCCAACAGAAAGCTCGACGTCTCACCCGACCACACACGCATGCCGGCCCACGCCAGGGCACCGAAGGCGAGGAAGCTCACT
>JBCBTA010000384.1:0-3086 GCA_039818905.1 Planctomycetota bacterium | reverse complement strand
GGCAAGCAGATGGCGATCGATGCCGACCTCAACGCCGGTGTCATCGATGAGTCCGAGGCCCGCACCCGGCGCGATGCTATCAGCCGCGAAGCAGACTTCTTTGGTGCCATGGATGGTGCGTCCAAGTTCGTTCGCGGCGATGCCGTCGCAGGCATCATCATCACCATCGTGAACATTGTCGGCGGCTTCGCCATCGGTGCACTCGAGAAGGGCTGGTCCGCCGGCGAGACGGCCGAGGTCTTCACCGTCCTGACAATCGGCGACGGCATCTCCTCCCAGGTGCCCTCCTTCGTCATCGCTATCGCCGCGGCGCTCGTGGTGACGCGCTCGAGCGCGCAGGGCACGCTCGGTGACGATGTCAGTGAGCAGCTCTCCAGCAGGCCCGTCGCGCTCTTCATCACCGCAGGATTCGTCGCCCTGCTTGCACTGACGCCGATGCCCGCAGTGCCGCTGCTGACACTGGCCGTGATCCTCTTCCTGACCGGATTCTTCTCCATGCGCAAGGACCGCGCAGCCGTGGTCGAAGCCGAACGGGTCGAACAGCAGCAGCGCGAGGCGGAGACACCCGCGGCGCCGCCCGTCGAGGACCTGCTGAAGGTAGACACGCTCGAACTCGAGGTCGGCTATGGCCTCGTCTCCCTTGTGGACGCCAACCAGGGTGGCGACCTGCTCGATCGGATCTCCGCAATCCGCCGCCAGCTTGCGGCAGAGATCGGCCTCGTCATGCCGCCGGTGCGCATCCGCGACAACATGACGCTTTCGCCCAACGTCTACCGCGTGAAGATCCGCGGCAGCGTCGTCGCCGAGGGAGAGACGCGCCCGGGCATGCTGCTCGCCATGGACTCGGGTATCGCCAGCGGTCAGATCCAGGGCGAGAAGACCACCGAGCCCGCCTTTGGCCTCGACGCGTGGTGGATCACCCCGGCCCTCAAGGAGCGGGCCGAGACGATGAACTTCACGGTCGTCGATCCCACCAGTGTGCTCACGACGCATCTCGCCGAGCTGACGCGGCGCCATGCCGATGAGCTGCTGACGCGCGATGAGGTCAACAACCTCATAGAGAACCTCAAGAAGCACGCGCCCAAGCTGGTCGAGGAGACCATCCCGGCGATCATCACGCCCGGTGAGCTGCAGAAGGTCCTGCAGGCACTACTGCGCGAGCGGGCACCCATCCGGGATCTGGAGACCATCGTCGAGGTGCTCGGCGACTGGGGGCCCAAGACCAAGGATGTCGATGTGCTCGTCGAGTACGTCCGCAACGGCCTGCGGCGCTGCATCTGCCATCAGCACGCGACGCCCGTCGATCCGACCGACCCGACGCGCGCCGGACAGCTGCAGCTCGTCTGCGTCACCCTCGATCCGGAGCTCGAGGACTTCATCAGCGGCTACATCGACCGGACCGGCGGTGGCACAACGCTCTCCATCCCCGCGACCGCCGCGCGAGCCGTGGCCGGTCGCGTCAGTGAGGCGCTGGAGCCGGTGACCCGCGGCGGGCACCAGCCGGTCGTCATCGCCTCGCCACCAGTTCGTGCACCGGTTCGCCAGATCCTCGAGCCGTACATTCCCAACGTGACCGTCCTCGGGTATAACGAGATCGTGCCGGGCATCGACGTTGAGTCGATGGGCTTGGTGACCCTCCCCGAGGAGTCCAGGACGGGCGATCGGGTGGGGGTGGCATAACACGACCTTGTCATCGCCATGGAGGGCGGACATGACGATCAGGACCTTTCGTGGCCGCACGCCTGCCGAGGCATTGGCCCAGGTCAAACGCGAACTTGGGCCAGACGCCGTCATCCTCAACACGCGGACCGAACGCGTGGGGGGTGTTCTTGGCATCGGTGTTCGCAGCGTCACGGAGATCACCGCAACAGTCGATGCCCCGGGTGTCCGGCGCCCGCGCCGCCCGCGCACGCGCGAGCAGTTGACGGATCAGGTGGAGCTGAGCGCTGCGCCCACGGGAGTTGTCCCGCCGCCGTCCGCTCCGCCGCGACCGGCGCAACGCGTTGCCCCATCCCCCGAGCCGCAGCCGGTTGCGGTCGAGCCGAAGGTCCCTGCGCCGTCCGTGCTCGAGGTCGTCGAGGCTCCGCCCGGTGCGAACATGTCCGATGAGATGGCCGTGCTCAAGCGCATGGTCGGGCAGGTGCTCAGGCGATCGCGCGGCCAGAGCGCCGGCGCACTCCCCGCGGCCCTCGAGCAGTGCTATCTGCAAATGATCGAGTCCGAGGTCGCTTCGGAACTGGCCGATGAGATCGTCGGAGCCGTGCGCGAAGAGCTGAGCCCCGCGGAGCTCCGATCCGCCGACGTCGTGCGACGCACCGTACTCAAGCACCTTGCGGGGCTGATCCAGGTCGATGCCGATGCATCCGCTCCCGAGCGTCCCGAGACCGGGCGGCCGCGCACAATCGCGCTGATCGGTCCGACGGGTGTTGGCAAGACGACGACCGTCGCCAAGCTCGCGGCGACCTACAAGCTCCGCCACGGCAAGCACGTCGGACTCGTGACCAGCGATACCTACCGTATCGCGGCCGTTGATCAGCTCAGGACCTATGCCAACATCATCGGCTTGCCCATCGAGATCGCGCTGACACCCAATGAGATGGCTCGGGCCTGCCGGGCATTGCAGGACTGCGATGTCATCCTCATCGACTCCGCCGGGCGCTCACAGCATGACACGCCGCGCATCGACGAGCTGCGCGCGTTCATCGGTGCGGCGGCACCGGATGAAGTGCATCTCGTGATGTCCTGCACCTCGAGCGAGTCGGTCCTGCGGCGCACGGCGTCAGTTTTCGGCGCGCTGGATCCGTCGCACGTGATCTTCACCAAACTCGACGAGGCCGTGAACTTCGGCATGCTCATCAATGTGGTGCGCGGCGTGAACGCCTCGCTCAGCTTCGTCACGACGGGGCAGGAAGTGCCGGACCAGATCGAGCACGGCAACGCCGATCGGCTGGCCCGCCTCGTGCTCGAAGGTGGTGGCGTGCGATGAGTATGGGAGTGGAAGATCAGGCCACGCGTCTGCGCGCGCTCGTCCGGGAGGCTGAGCATCGGTCTGCAGATGTCGAGGAGCCCAGGCGCGAATCGTCCCG
>JBCBTA010000383.1:0-3114 GCA_039818905.1 Planctomycetota bacterium | reverse complement strand
GGAAGAGCGGCAGCAGCGACGGAGCGACGGAGCGACGAAGCGACGGAGGGTGATGCAGTCAGTCCGCGGCGTCGGCCGCTGTTACCACCTCGCAGCGCCACAAGCCGTTGCCGGAGCCGAAGAGGAATGCGCCGGAGGTCTTGTCGAGGACGACAAGATCGCCGCGGAAGCGCTCGCCCCCCTGTGTGACAAGAAGAGTACGTCGCAACTCGCGGCCTGCTTCGTCTCGCACGATCAGTTGTGGTTCGGTCTGAAAACCAAGAAAGCGGACGCCAAAGTTCCTGCCGTCACGATCGTTGACGATCTCAAAGAACAGGTCCTCTGGCCCCAGGTCGCACTCCGCTATTTCAAGATCGTTCCCCACAACACAGCACAACCTATGCCACTCCATCGGGTCGGAGTTGCCCCCGAGGACGAGTACATCTTCTGGCGGGTCAGCGAGAGTACGATGCGCTGAGACCCCGTTCCAAGAAACGTCGCCGGGAAGCTCAATCGTAAGGCGAACCTCGCCTGACACATCACGGAAGATCAGGTTGCCCTCGCTGAGAGAGGCGAGTTCATCCTGGCCATCAGCGTCGATATCGACCTGTGCCGTGACCAGCATCTGCCCCCATCGCTGAAAGGAGATCTGCTTCTTGTCGATCGTGGCCGCCCTTACGAACGACGATGGTGGTTCTGCCTGGCAGAGGATGTCCTCTTCGCCATCGCCATTCACGTCTGCCACGGCAATCCACGTGAACAGGTGGTCGGGAGCCTCGCGCCATGCGAAAGCGCCCGTCGCGGTATAGACCTCCATGCCGTACGGAAACTCGGTTGCCTCGGACGACTGGACGAATCCGATGATCTCGCGTTCGGCGTTGAGAATCGCGTGGTGCCCGCGGGCACCCAATTGGGCGAATGGTCGAAACGTCACCTGCGACACAAGCGACAAGTCTTCCTCACGCAACACCGCCGCACCTGTGGTGCCGACGACGACAATGCCGTCAACGGCCTCGTCATCGACATGCGTGCGCACATGGCGGAGCTCACTGATCACGCCGATGTCCACATCCGCCATCGCCTCGACGGGCGTCACCTCGACATCGAACGTTGCATCACCCGCTGCAAGGCAGCAGGCAATGACAAACGCAGCCAGCACGGTGCTCATGGCGAACCCCCGATCTGCCTCAATCCTACCCTCTGTGCCTTTGTGCCTCCGTGCCTCTGTGCCTATCTTCCATTCCCATGCAACGCCCAGGTGCCGATCCCTCCAACATGGCCACCTCCGACTTCATCTGCGACTTCTGTCGCCGTGAGTGGGATGGAGCCTTCCCCATGGTCGAAGGACATCAGGGCTCGCTGATCTGCGGCAGCTGCCTCACGATCGCCTTCACCGAGGTCGTGCTGAGCGGCGTCGGCAGCGCACCGGAGGGCTCCACCTGCACGATGTGCCTGGAGGAGCGCGAGGATCCGGCATGGCAGAGCCCGACGCATGACGAGGCGATCGCCTGCCGCCGCTGCCTCAAGCAGGGGGCCGGGCGGCTGCACAAGGATCCGGATTGGGAGTGGACCAAGCCGACCGCTCAATCAACGGCTGACTGAGCAGCACCGGTGTGATCAGGCTTCGTCTTCGCTCAGCTCGCGCACGCCGAAGATCGCCGAGCCGACGCGCACCACGTTTGCGCCGCACTCGATCGCGACCTCGAAGTCGCCCGACATGCCCATCGACAGGATGTTGAACCGGCCATCGCCGATGCCGCGTCGTTCGATGTCCTCGAAGATCTCGGCGCAGCGCGAGAAGCAGATGCGCGCGTCCTCAGGGTTCTCGCTCTGCTCGGCGATGGTCATGAGTCCACGGATGTGCAGGTTGCCGGTCGCGTCGATCTGATCGCACAAGTGCGGCGCTGCGGCGACGGCGCAGCCGAACTTGCTCTCTTCCTCGGAGACGTTCACCTGGACCAACACGTCGATGTCCATGTCGCGCTTCACCGCATAGCCCTGCAGCTCCTCGACGAGGCGCAGCGAATCCACGCTGTGGATCAGCCGCACCAGCGGAGCGACCTTGCTGACCTTGTTCCGCTGCAGGTGCCCGATCATGTGCCAGCGGACATGCTCGGGGAGGGTGGTGGTGGATTCGGCGCCCTCATCGCGGGCCAGCAGCGTCCGGCGCTCGGCGGCGACACCCTTCATGGTGCGGTGCCGGCTGAGCATCTCCTCGATGACGCCCGCGCGCTGAATGAGCTGCTGGACGCGGTTCTCTCCGAAGTCCTCGTGGCCGAGCTTGATCAGCTCACGGATGTCCTCGATCTCGGCGTACTTCGTGACCGCGACGACGAAGATGTCCGACGCCGTGCGTCCCGATCGCTCCGCGGCCTGGGCGACGCGATCCATCACCGCCCGGTACCGGCTCTCCAAAGTGCTCAACGTCGTCATCCCTGCTCCCAGATACACTTCGGCGTTCACAGACAACCGGGCAGGATAGCCCCTCTCGGGTCCGCGGCACAATCCGCGCACGAGGCCGGGCCACACACCACAACACCGAAAACAGGCACACCATGCTGAATGACCATCTGACCCCGCGCCAGACGCCCATCGCCACCGGCGAAACCGCTCCTGATTTCACCCTCATGGACCAGGATCGAAACGACTGGACGCTCTCGGAGGCCCTGAAGTCCGGCGATGTCGTCCTGTGCTTCTACCCGATGGACTTCTCCTCCGTCTGCTCCACCGAGATGAAGTGCGCGACCGACGAGATGGCCCAGTTCACCGGCAAGGGGGCCCAGGTCGTCGGCGTCTCCTGCGACTCCTTCTTCACGCACGCCGCGTGGGCCGAGTCGCTCGGGCTGAAGCTGCCCCTGCTCGCCGACATGCACCGCTCGGTCTGCAAGGCCTACGGTCTGTACTTCGCCGATCTCAACGTCGCGGCCCGCGGCACGATCGTCATCGGGCAGGACGGAACGGTGAAGTGGGTGCAGGCACGCGAGATCGGCAACGCCATGGATCTCGACGAGGTCATCGCCGCCATTTCGTAAGGTTTACAACTCGAGTTCTTCAATCGAGTTCGCTGGAGTGTCATCAAAGAAGCTCAGTACATCCTGGACGAGGCTGTGCTGACGATCTTTGATGACACTCCAG
>JBCBTA010000382.1:0-3122 GCA_039818905.1 Planctomycetota bacterium | reverse complement strand
TCATGCTTGGTCAGCCGGTGTACATGCTGACGCCGGAAGTCATCGGATTCCGCCTGACCGGTGAGCACCAGATCGGTCGCGGTCGCACCCTGCGGCAGCTCGCCGGTCAGGCGGAATCCGATGACTTCCGGCGTCAGCATGTACACCGGCTGACCAAGCATGACCGCTTCGGCCTCGATGCCGCCGACACCCCAGCCGACAACGCCGAGTCCGTTGATCATCGTGGTGTGGCTGTCGGTACCGACGAGTGAGTCGGGGTAGGCGACGCGCTCGCCATCGACGGTGCGATGCAGCACGCCCTTGGCGAGGTACTCGAGGTTGACCTGGTGGACGATGCCCGTCGCCGGCGGTACGACGCTGAAGTTGCTCAACGACTCCTGGCCCCACTTGAGGAAGCGGTAGCGCTCGTTGTTGCGCTCGAACTCCTTCTGGGCGTTGATGGTGAGCGAGACGCGCTGGGCGAAGTCGTCCACCTGCACGGAGTGATCAATCACGAGGTCGCACTGCACCGCGGGGTTGATCGTCTTGGGGTCGCCGCCGAGACGCTTGATCGCGTCGCGCATCGCTGCGAGATCGACCACGCACGGCACGCCGGTGAAGTCCTGCAGGACGACGCGACCCGGCATGAAGGGCATCTCGACGCGATTGACGTTCTTGGCGTTCCAGTTGGCCAGACCCGCGACGTCATCCTGCGTGACGATGAAGCCATCGACGTTGCGCAGCATCGCCTCCAGCAGCACACGCAGGGAGTAGGGGAGCGAGGCGACGTCGCCGACCTTCTGCTCGATGAGCGCGCCGAGGTCGAAGTAGGTGTACGAACCGGAGTTCGTCTCGAGCGTCTTCCGACTGTTGAACGGGTTGTGCGTCGTCGCCATGGCGCGTCTCCTTCACGGTGCGTCTTGCCTGATCCACCCGAGGAAGTATCGCCAGCACCGATGCATGAGTCGAATCGATCCAGATTACAGGATCAATAGATTTTGATGATGATATGCGTCAATGGGCCGCCACGAGCAGGTGCTCCAGTTCCGCGGCTGCCGGGCTGGGCACGCGGTCGCTCCTGCGAATGATCGCCAGCTCGCGCGTCAGGCGACCGTCGCGGCAGGTCAGGCCCTCTCCCTTCTTCAGGGCGAAGCGGCTGACGAATCCAACGCCGATGCCCGCGGCGACCATCTGCTTGATCGATTCGATCGAGCGCAGTTCCATCGCGACATCGAGGGCGACGCCGTGGGTCGCAGCCGCGGCATCGATGAGCGAGCGCACGGCGGACTCCGCTTCGAAGGCGACCACGGGCTGCTCGGCCAGATCGGTCCAGCGAAAGCTGCGCCTCCCTGCCAGCGCATGACGAGCGGGCACGATCAGGCGCAGCTCGTCCCGGGCCAGCGGCACTGCCAGCAGGTCCTCACCTGACGTGAGCGGGAGCGTGACGATGCCGAGATCCATCTCGCCGGACAGCACCGACTGCGTGACCGCGCTGGATCCTGCTTCTCGAATGGAGAAGCGGACTCCGGGATGAGCCCGCCGGAATGCGCTGATGACCGATGGGAGAAGGTAGGTCGTTGCAGTTGCACCGCCGCCGAGGCGGATGGAGCCTCGTTCGAGGCCGAGCAGCTCGCGCACGGCCCGCGTGCCATCCTCGGTCGCGCGGATGGCGTCTTCGGCGTGCTCGAGGAAGACGTGGCCAGCTTCGGTGAGCTCGACGCCCTTGCCGGTGCGGTGGAGCAGCGGGGCGCCCACCTCGGACTCGAGTTTGCGCACCATGGCGGACAGTGCCGGCTGGGTGACGCCCAGGATCTTCGAGGCACGGGTCATGTGCCTCTCGCGCGCGATCACCCTGAATTGCCGCAGCGGCGTCAGTTCCATGCCCACAGCGTACCGAGCACGTCACATCACTTAGAAAAGCAACCGAGCCGCTCGAAGGCGGCCCGGTCACGGTGTGGAAACGTGAAGTGTGTGAAGTGGTCAGCGGTTGCGCCGCTCGTCTTCCATGTTCTCTTCGATGCGCTCCATTGCCTCGAGCAGTCGCCGTACCTGTGCCTGGAGGCGCTCCTCCGTCTCGGCCAGTCGTGCTTCGACCTCGCGGAGACGCTCCTCGGCGTCTTCCGATGACGGCGATGCGGGCGGCGCGGGCGTCGTCGGCGTCGGGATGACCAGCGGGCGGGCCCCGCCATCACCCTCGATCTCGATGCGCATCTGGCCGGGCCAACGCAGCAGCGCGTTCTGGCTCTCCAGGCGTGCGATCTGTGCGCCGAGCTGACCCATCTGGCCACCGATGGCGCCCATCTCCTGGCCGATCTCGGAACGCTCTGCATTGGAGAGGCCCGGATCGGCGATCTGTGCCCCAAGCTCGTTGAGCTCGGTGCCGAGTGCATCGAACTGCTCGCGCAGCACGGCCAGTTCCTGCTCATGCACCTCGCTGCGCGGCTCGGTGTAGAAGAGGAAGCCCTCGGAGGTGTTCAGCGCCTCGGAGTCATACGCCTCGAGATCCAGCACGAGCGTGCGGGCCTTGCCGCGACGAATGACCTCCAGCTCCAGTTCATCGCCCGCTTCCTTGCCACGAAGCGCCGAGCGGATCTTCGCCTGGTTGGCATCACCCGAACCATCGACCTCGATGATGATGTCGTACCGCTGAACACCGGCCTTGTCGGCGGGCAGTCCCTCGACGACGCTGCTGATGAGCGTCGCATCGGCGGCGTCGAAGCCGAGGTGCAGCGCAAGCGCCTCGCTGGGCGTATCCATGGTCACACCCATCATCACCGGCGGCGGATCCGCCTGCACGTTGAAGAAGGGCTTGTTCGCCAGTCGCTCGGTCAGAAGCTGCACGTTGTCGGCGCTCGTGGATCGCAGTCCGGGCAGTCCGGTTCCAAAACGCATGACGCGCGGCTGTGGCGGCTCGTCGCCCGTCCAGAGCATCATCACTCCAGTGCGCTCGTCGCGCTTGAAGTGTGCGACGACTTCACCGTCGGTGTCATAGATGTCCGTGCCTTCCCACGTCGGGTCGTCGTTGAGGATCTTCATGGTGCGCTCGCCATTGACGAAGATCTCGTAGAGCTCGTCCTCGTGCGTCACCTTGATCGTGCGTCCCGCCTCGCGAAGCGTCCACGAGCCGGTCGTGTTGCCAATGC
>JBCBTA010000381.1:0-3149 GCA_039818905.1 Planctomycetota bacterium | reverse complement strand
AGATGGTGGAGCACTGCCGCTCCCTCGGCGTCTTCCACCTGCGAGACATCCCACCGATGCCCGCCGGCATTCCGCGACTGCGGGTGGAATTCCTCGTCGATGTCAACGGCGTGCTGCGCGTCGAAGCCATCGAGGAACGCTCCGGCAAGCGGGCATCGCTGCAGGTGGTGCCCAGTCACGGGCTGTCGCGCGAGGAGATCGAGCGCATCGAGGCCGAGAGCATCGAGCATGCCCGCGAGGACATGACGCGGCACCGCGTGGTGGACTTGGTGGCCAACGCGAGGCTCGACGTGAAATGGATCCGCGACCGTCTTGACGCCGTGACCGACGAGCTGGACCCCGACTACCGAGGCGAGCTGACCTCGATCATCGAGCGGCTGGAGACGATGGTGGAATCCGCCCGGCAGGACTGGCGAAGCGTCGATGCCAACGCTTTCCACGCGCTGAAGGAACAGCTTGATCAGGCGTCGGTCAGGCTGCACGAGGTGAGCATCGCAGCGTCACTGCGCGACGATGACGTCAATTCCAGCTGATACCGCTTGGTGCGTCAGGATCGTACTGCCGGGCCGCGTGCTCGAGCAGGCGGCTGAGGACGCGCAGCTCGGATTCGACGAGCCGGGCCCGCTCTTCCGGTGAGCTCTCTTCGAGCAGGCGGTACATGACGCCGGGGCGCTCCAGACCCGCGAGCAGGCTGAGCGCGATGACGTCGTCGAGCACCGAGGTCGGCACCTCGTCGAGCCCACCGACCTGGTCCTGGAGCTGCTCGTGCAGGCGCTGCACGCATGCGAGATCGCGCAGCGGCTGTTCGTGCAGCAGGCCGTCGAGCGTACGCCGGTGTTCGTGCAGCAGGTGCTCCTCGACGTCCGTCTCGCCGATGGGCTCAAGCATGGCGGCCCGGTACAGCCGGTCGTCCTCGGGTTCGAGCTCCTCGACGATGCGGGCACGGCAGATGCCTTGCAGCCACAGCCGGTAGGTGCCGTCGGCGAGGCGCTCGTGGTGCGCGATCTGGCCGATGCAGACGGCGGGGCAGATCGGCGGGTTGCCGAGGTACTCCTCCGTCCAGTCCTCACCATCGAAGACGGCCATGGCGATCTGCCCCGACCCGTCGAGCACGGCCTCGGTCATCTGCCGGTAGCGCGGCTCGAAGACGAACAGGCGCAGCATGGCGTGGGGCAGCAGGACGACGCCGTCGAGCGGGAAGAGCGGGAACGGGCGTCCGAAGTTGACGCGAACCTGGCTGGTGGTGTCCTCGTTCATCGCGTCAGGATGCTAGTCGCGGTCCGGTCAAAAACGCAGCCGGGCCCGCCACAAGGGCGAGCCCGGCTGTTGACAAGCAATCAGAGCGTTGCGTCAGGCCCAATTAGGCGCGACGACGACGCATGCCGGCGAGGCCGGCGAGACCCAGGAGGGCAGCGGTACCCGGAGTGGGCAGGCCGACCAGCTGGATGTTGTCGAAGCGGTTGTTGCCGCTGGTGCTGGAAGCGCCGTCCACCGTGAAGCGGATGAACGCGGTCGCAGCGTTGTCGAGCAGGTTGCCGGCGCTGGCGGACTCGGTGGCCCACGAGCTGCTGAGCGCGCCCGCGTCGGAGTAGATCTGGGTCCAGGTGGAGCCGTCGGTCGAGACGTCAACCACGCGGCTGTTGAAGCCGGTGCTGGTGCCGCGGTTGGCCCAGCTCACCTCGATGTCGGTGAAGCTGCTGAGGTCGGCCTCGATGACGAACGAGCTGCCGTTGTTGTTCTCGCCGGTGATGGCGAGCGAGCCGCCACCGAAGGTGCCGGTGCCGGCGGGACGGTTGGTGCCGGTGCCGCTGAAGCTGCCCCAGTTGTTGCTGGTGCCGGTGTCGAAGTTGTCACCGACGAGGTTCGCAACGTTGATGGCTGCGCCGTAATCGGCAGCGTTCGGGATGCCGGGACCCGGATCGGGGTTGGCGATCAGGAGGCCGGGGTTGATGGCGAAGCCATCGGAGACGGGGTACAGCAGGGTGTTGCCGTCATAGAAGCCGTCATCGAAGGCGTCGTTGTTGTCCAGCATGTGGCCGAAGTTCGCACGGGCGTTGTCATCGCCGGTGCTGTTCAGCAGGTCGCTGTCGTTGTTGGTGTTGTTGAAGCTCCACCACGCAAGAAGATCCTGAGCGCTCGCGGTTCCCGCAACGGCGAGAAGCGCAGCGATAGCAATCGTGCTCTTCATGAATTGGTTCCTTTTCCTCTCTCCAGACGTGTCACAGACTCTGTGTCCCGACGAGGACGGGGTCCGAAGCAGCCGACAAGGACAAGCGGGGTGGAAATCGGCCCGATGACGATGGTCGGATAGCGACGGGTGTTTCACAGATCGAGCGCGGCCCCACAGCCACCCTCGAGCCCTCGTAGGGATCCTCTCCTAGTTCTTCGCCAAGAGCGTAAGCGGCACCCCGGGCCTCGACAATGACGCAGACCCGTAGATCAGGGAGTTCATGCGCTGTTTAATGCAGCGTTAGCGCGAGTCGCTCCAGAGGCGCCAGATCGCCCATTTCCGCATGTCCGCGCGCCGTTGTGGGACATGTCAGCGTGCCGATCGGCCCCGGTGCACCCTCAGACGAGGGGATCGGGGCGGAACAGCTTGGTGCGCAGGGCCCACTGCTTCTCGGTGAAGTTCCCACCGAGGTCCGCGGCCTTGGCCCGATCGGGCCGGGCAGCGTTGATGGCGATGGTCGTCTTGGCGTCCACGTTGTCCAGCAGCGAGACCAGGATGGCCTCGGGGCTGCCGGGGATCTTGGCCGCGCCGTACTCCGGCTCACCGTGGTGCGACAGGATGATGTGCTGCAGGATCGTCAGGGCGTGCTTGGGCATGCGCACACCCTTGTTGACGCGCACCTGCTGGGCCTTGTCGTGCAGCATGATCGCGCCCTCGACGATGTGCCCGACAAGCTCGCCGCGATCGCTGTAGCCGAACGCGCCGGTCCACGTCAGCTCACGCGTCTTGCCGAGGTCGTGCAAGAACAACCCAAGCACGACGATGTCGCGGTTGATCTTCGGATACAGCGGGCACACGACGTCCGCCAGGCGCATGCAGGCGAGCGTGTGCTCGAGCAGGCCGCCGAGATAGGCGTGGTGCATCATCTTGGCGGCGGGCGCCTGCCGGAACTGTGACATCAGCAGCTCGTCTTCGAGGT
>JBCBTA010000380.1:0-3155 GCA_039818905.1 Planctomycetota bacterium | reverse complement strand
GGACACTGCGGCAACTGGGAACTGCTTGGCTACACGCTGGCCGTGCTCGGCTTCCCGCTGCACGCGCTGTACCGGCCGCTGGATCTCAAGCCGCTGGACCGGTGGATCTACCGCACGCGCAGCCATCGCGGGCTGACGCTGATCGACAAGTTCGGCGCTGCCAAGGTGCTGCCGCGGGTTGTCACCAGCGGTGCACCGACGGGATTCATCGCCGATCAGAATGCGGGCGATCGCGGCCTGTTCGTTCCCTTCTTCGGCAGACTGGCGTCGAGCTACAAGACCATCGCTCTGCTGGCGATGCGCTACGAGATACCCATCGTGTGCGGTCAGGCGATGCGCCTCAGCGGTCTGTCGGCCGACCGAGCAGAAGACGGCGCCGACGGCGTCGCGCTGGACAGCACCGGCGCACGGCGGCGGGCCCAGATCTTCAAGTACCGCCTGGTCATCCCCGATGTCATCTATCCGCACGAGTGGAAGGACCAGCCGGACCCGCAGTTCTACATCACCGCCCGGTATCGGCGGGCAATCGAGCAGATGGTGCGGCATGCGCCGGAGCAGTACCTGTGGATGCACCGGTACTGGAAGAGCCGGCCGCGCCATGAGCATCTGGGCAGACCATTCCCCGATCGCCTGCGGGACAAGATCGCGGCCCTGCCCTGGACGACCGACGAGGACATCGAGCGGCTGGTGGAGCGCTCCGCCCGCGACGCAGCCGATCTGGCCTCCGGTAAGGGCCGGAAGCGACGCTGATTCCCCGGACCCGGACCGCCGCTACACTTGCCCCTTCGCCGATCTGGAGGATCGTCTCGCGTGGCCGACCGTCATCTGCTTCTGGTCAAGGTGCTCGACTCGGACGCAGCGCGCGCCGACCCGAACGACGAGACGTCGGGCCCGTCGGTCCTCAACATGGTGTCGCTCGGCGCGTACTCCGATGTCGTGAAGCTGCTGGCGCAGTTCAACACGGCTCCGGACGGTGGGCAGGACAGTATCGGCGTCCTCTGGGGACCGGGGATCACCATGCAGATGCCGATGGTCGGACCGAAGGATCCCGTCATGCAGCTCATGGTCAGCATGACGGATGAGAACATTGCGTGGCCGGTGCTGGAGCGCATCTGCGCAACGCTCGGCTGGAAGATGATGGACCCGAAGTCCGGCAGGACCTTCGGCTAACCGCAGCGGATACACATGCCACAGGAAACCAAGAGTCACGACGCCGCCAGCGAGCAGAAGAAGGGCGAGGAGCGCCCGTCACTGCAGGGACTCATCGCCACGCGCGACGATGAGCAGGCCCTGCTCGATGCGCTGGAGCAGGCGTTCGACTATCGCGGCGATGTCACCGTCGTGCGCACCGACGGTGCATCCTTCACCGGCTACATCTTCGACCGGCGCACCGCGAACACACTGGATGCATCCAACCTGAGGCTGCTGCCGCAGGATTCCGATGATCACGTGACGATTCGCTACAGCGAGATTGCACAGCTCGAATTCAGCGGCAAGGACATGGCCCACGGCAAGACCTTCGAGCGCTGGATCGAACGTTTCATCGAGAAGAAGCTCAAGGGCGAGAGCGCGGGTATCGAGTCCGAGCCGCTGGACTGAGTGATCAACCACAGAGAGCACAGAGGACACGGAGAGAGACATTGGGTCGAGGCGCGGCGGCAGCCGCGCTTGCGACACCGATCTCCCCCTCAGTGATCTCAGTGTGCTCTGTGGTTGGACGTCTTCTTCACGTGTTCTTTCACCGCAGCGCCTCGATCTGCTCGACGTACTCGGCCTTGAGCTTCGTGTGGGCTTCGCCCGTCGCCGGGCCGGAATAGCCGGTGTGGACCGCCGTCACCGTGCCGTCCTCCTGCACGAAGAGCGTCGTCGGGAAGGCGCGGAGCTTGTCCACCAGCGGGAAGGACGCCTTGGCGGCGCGGCGCTCGCCTGCGACCAGCATGGGATAGGGCACGCCCAGACGCTGCCGGTACGTCCGCACGAGTCGAGCATCACGTGCCGCATCGCCCGTCAACTCCACGGCGAGTGCGACGAAACCGATGCCCTGCCTGGCGTAGCGGTCATGCAGGTCGATGAGATCGCGTGTCGCGTCGCGGCAGTTGGGACACCACGTGCCGAAGATCTCGATGACCGTGCCCTTCTCGCCAGCGAACTCGTCCAGCGAGCGCAGCACGCCGTCGGTGTCGGGATAGCGGATGGATGCGAAGTCGATCGTCGCCGGCGCTTCGGACATCGACCACGCATCGGGCAGGGCCGTGTCTTCGGCAGTCCGCTCGGCGGACCAGCCGGTGTGATAGTGGGCGCCGGACCAGAAGTCGCCCGCAAGGCGTCCGCCGGGCAGCACCGACGCATCGAAGAGAAACGCGTGCGCGCCGTCGAAGGCCGACAGGCGCAGGCGCCCCTGCTCGAATGTGCCCGCGAGGAAGCGATAGTCGCCCGTCGGCGTTTCGAACGTGCCCGAGACCGTGCCGTCGGACTCTGTGCGGAACGTTGCGATGGCCGGCGCATCCGAGTCCTCGAAGTTCACCAGCCAGCGTCCGTCGATGCGCATCTTGACAGGGGTGCCGCCCGTGAGCGCCGGAAAACGCGGCTGGTCGCCATGCACGGCGCCAAAGAGCATCTGGGTGCGATCCGTCGGGCCGCGGCGCTTGTGGTACCAGCCGTCGAGCACCGTGCCATTCTTGCGGGACGTCGCGAGGATCAGCGCATCGTAGATGTCGATCTGCATCGCCAGCGAACCATCGGCGGCTTCGGCGACCGGAACCTCCATCCGCTCCGAACCGTTGATCAGCACGGCGCGGAAGACGCCGCCGGGCGCACTCGTCTCGATGATGAAGGGGATCTGTCCGCCGGGCGACTGCACCCACGCCCGCCAGCGCCCCAGCGCGAGCCCGCCGTGACGCGTGATGCCGTCATCGGCCCGCGGCTGGTTCTCCGCCTGACCCGCCGCGGCTGCCACGAAGCTCATGCTACCAAGAACCAGCGCCAGACCCGCCACCACTAGTCGCATCATCAGGAGATCCTCCTCGTTCGACGCGAGAGCATAGGGGCGAGGCACCTCCGAATTCACTCCCATGGTCCGCGATCAGCGGAGCCATGCAAGCGGATTCCGCGGGCTCACTTCGTCAGGCGGGTGTACCGGGCCAGGGCCATCAGCG
>JBCBTA010000379.1:0-3156 GCA_039818905.1 Planctomycetota bacterium | reverse complement strand
GGAAATAGACCGATCAGTCTACTTGTTCACCCACCATCGGGCAGCACAGCGTTGCTCGATGGTGGGTGAACAAGTAGACTGATCGGTCTATTTCCATTCCGAAGAGAAAAGTCATAGGCTAGATTTGTCCGGTTTTTGATTGGATAAAGATGCCTGGAACAGCGAGTGCGTCGTCTGAGTTGACTAGACTGATGAGTCTCTTCCGATTGGAGTCCAGGCATGTCACAGGCGCGCGAGCAGCTCGTGGAGGCGGCAACGAGGGTGTTTGGTCAGGAGGGGTTCAACGCCTCCGGGATCGACCGCGTCCTGCGTGAGGCGGGTGTGGCGCGGCAGACGCTGTATCACCACTTCCGCTCGAAGGACGATCTGATCGTCGCCGCCCTCCGCCGCGGCGATGAACGGTTCCGGACCTCGCTGGCCCGATCCGTCGAGCGGATCACCGACGATCCCTGCGCCCGTCTGCTGGCGCTCTTCGACGTGCTGCAGGAGTGGTTCCGCTCCGACGATTTCAAGGGGTGCATCTTCAGCGGCGCCTGCGCTGAGTTCGCCGAGGCGGACCATCCGGCCCACGCCGTCGCGTGCGAGCACAAGCGGTTGGTGCGCGGCTATGTCCGCGAGCTTGTCGATGCGGCTGCCGCGGCACGCGATGTCGAGGTTGATGCCGACAGCGTCACCGACGCGCTGCGCCTGCTGATGGATGGTGCGACGGCCCAAGCAACCGTGTCGTGCTCGTGCCAGCCAGCATCCGTTGCCAGACGTCTCGCGGGGACGGTGCTCGATTCAGTCGGTCTTCGCCCCTGACGAACGCAGCGCCTTCTCGACGGCCTCGCGCATCGCCGGATCCTTCTTGCGCATCCGGTCGAGCCACTCCAGATGCTCGGAGCGCACGGCATCAGCGATCAGCGCTCGCGTGATGAAGGAGCGCTTGGTCTTCCGCTTGCGGTCGAATGCGAACGTGGTCTCGGCGACGGCGGCCGCTTCGACATCGCGCGATGCCGCCAGCAGCGCCCCGTACATGACCGCCGCACGGTCGATGATGCCTGTCCTGGCGTGACGCTGGGCGGACTCATCGAGCGAGGCGTAGCGCTCGATGGCGTCGTCGAGGTTGCCCACGGGATCGGCGTATGTCAGGCCGAGCAGCGGCCAGTTGCCCGTCTGTTCCAATGTCGCCCGCAGCGCACGGCACTCGCCCGCGATTGTCGCGACGATGCGTTCGTCGAGCAGTGCTTCCCTTGCCCACGCGACAGTCTTGTCCGCATCGCCCAGGAAGCGATTGAAGGCACACCAGTCATCGATCTGGCGCGCTGTGCTGGTCGGCGATGGCTCGAGATCATCGCGATATCGGGCGCAGATCTCACGGGCGCCGTCGGCGTAGGCGACCAGCCGCTGCAACATGCCCTGAATTCGCCACGTTGGAACAGATGCCTTGGGATCACGATGATCGGAGGTGCGCCACAGCTGGATCGCGACCTTGGTCGCCTCCTCGTAGCGGGCCGCCTTCATCAGCAGATCGGCGACCTTGATGCTCTTGGATGCATCGTCGAGTCCGGGCGTGGCACGGATGGCGGCGATCTCCGCGTCCTGCCGTTCGCGAGCGGTCGCGCCGGGATTGACCCGGAAGGACTCGAGCCACGCCAGCATGGTGTCGCTGTCGATCTTGCCGCGGCGCCGACCAAGTTCATCCTCGTTCTTGAAGACGATCATCGTGGGCACGGCGACGACGCCAAGCTCACGCGCCCTCCGGGGTGAGGCGTCGATGTCGAGGGACACTGCAACGGTGTGCTCACCCAGCCAGTCGATAACGCGCTGCTCGGTGAAGACGGTGCGATCCATCTCGCGGCAGGGGGCACACCAGTCGGCGGTCGCGCGGACGACGAAGAGGACGTCCCTGTCCGCCGCGGCACGCGCAGCGTCGTCGAAGGCCAGGGCCGAGAAGGCGGTCTGCTGTCCGAACGCCGGAGCGGCGACCGAAAGGACGAGCGCGAGCGAGAAGAGTGGGCGCAGGATGGACGTCATGGGAAGCCTCCTCAACCCGATTCGTCGGCCTCTTCGAGGGCCACCTTGACGCGTTCTCGGAGTGTCGCGTCCGGAGTGGCCATGTCGTCGATCCACTGGAGGTGGATGGGGCGGGGCTCGTTGGCGGTGAGAGCTGCGGTGATGAGGAACGTGCGCATTTGCGCATCGGGCCATACTGCGAAGATGGCCTCTGCGGTGTCCGCTGCCTCGTCGTCACGATTTGCGGCCAGCAGCGCTGAGTAGATCTCAGGCAGGCCACTCTCGCGGGTGTACTTCCGAAAGACGGCGACCGAGGCGGGCCCCTCGCTCTGCTCCCGTTCCAGGACTTCGTCCATCGGCCGCTGCGCTTCGACGACCGGATCGACGTAGGTTTGGCCGAGGATGTCCAACCGGTTCATGCTGCGTGCAACACTGTGCATCGGGTAGAGATACGGGCGTGCTTGCTCCACGAATTCGGCATCATGCAGCGTGCGATCGGCCCAGCGAATTGACTCGGCGCCGCCGATAGCCTGGTCGAGGCAGAGCCAGTCGAGGAGTGTCCGACCATCGAAGTGTGGTCCTGGTTCTCTCGCATCCGCGGACAGCTCGTCTCGCATGCGCTCAAACTGCTCACGAGCCGGCTCATACTCTTGCGCCAAGACTCTCATCTCACTGGGGAGGAGTCCGGTTCGAAAGCCGATGAGCTCCGGCACGTCCTTCGTGTCGATCTGCCACATCGTGACGTACTCGTCCAACGCCTCGTCGAAGCGGCCCTCATCTCGAAGCATGATTGCGAGTCCGTACCGGGCTGCGACGTTCCCCTTCTCGGCTTCCGCACGATACTCGTGGATCGCTCGCTCCTTGACAGGATTGGTGTCCGCTGTCGGTTCGACGTGGTTCCCAGTGCGCTCGCCCTCCACCCACGCCAGGAACGCATTGGCGTCCATATAGCCGGTGTGCCGGTCGAGTTCGGTTCGGCCTTGAAAGAGGATCAGCGTCGGCATGGCGTGGATTCTGAGTCGCTTGGCAAGGCCGGGCATCTCATCAACGTCGAGTGCCACAGCTACGGCGTGCTGCTCAAACCAGTCGATGACGCGCTGGTCCGTGAAGACGTCGCGTTCCATCATCTTGCACGGTCCGCACCACTCAGCGGTCCCCTTC
>JBCBTA010000378.1:0-3173 GCA_039818905.1 Planctomycetota bacterium | reverse complement strand
GTTGCCGCCGTACCACGCGATGAAGAACTCCATGATGTAGGCGAAGCCCACCATGGTGCCCGTCACGGTGATGATCTTGCACATGTTCTCGATGGTCTTCGCCGTGACGAAGTCCTTCATCCCCGGATACAGCTCCCGCGCGGGTATCAGAAGTGTCAGCACCATCGCGAAGCCGGAGAAGATGGCACCGGCCACGAAGTACGGCGGGAAGATCGTCGTATGCCAGCCGGGGATGATCGAGACAGCGAAGTCGAAAGACACGACCGAGTGCACACTGAGCACCAGCGGCGTCGCCATACCGGCGAGCAGGATGTACGCCTTCTCGTAGTTCCACCAGTGGCGACTGCTGAAGCGCCAGCCGCAGGAAAGCACGCCATAGACCCACGCCGCGATCCGGTTGGCCGGCAGCGTGATGGTCGTCGCCTTCTTGACGAACTCCGGGAGCGGATGCGGTGCCCACATCGGACCGAATGTCACCGACTGGTTGATGCGCTTGATCGCACGGTCACGCAGCGTGGCGATGTCCGGGATCATGCCCATGTACCAGAACAGCAACGACACGGTGAAGTATGTGCCGACCGCGAAGACGTCCCACAGCAGCGGCGACCGGAAGTTCGGCCAGATCCAGTTGCTGTTGGGAATCGGGAAGAGGAACCACGCCATCCACACGCGTCCCACGTGGATGCCGGGGAACGTGCCTGCGCAGATCACGGCGAAGATCGTCATCGCCTCGGCGAAGCGGTTGATGCTCGTTCGCCAATTCTGCTTGAGCAGGCAGAGGATCGCGGAGATCAGCGTGCCGGCGTGACCGATACCGACCCACCACACGAAGTTGACGATGGCCCAGCCCCACGCGACGGGGTTGTTGAGGCCCCACACGCCGACGCCGGTGATGATCAGGTAGAGAATCGCCAGCGTGCCGATGCCGGCTACGGTCGCCGAAGCGCCGAAGGCCGGGAACCACCACTTGGGCGTCTTGTTCTCCACCCAGCCGCAGATCGTCTCCGTGACCGAATGGAAGTCGCGATCGCCAAGCACGAGCGGCGCACGCTCCGCCGGGTCATCGATGAGCGTGCCATCGATGGTGTCCGGGTCGTAGCGGGCATCGGGTGCTCGCGTGCCGACGAGGCCGAGGGCCTCAGCGCGTTCGGGGTCGTAGGCGGTCATGCCAGCGCACCGGCGCTCTGCAGGATGGGCAAGCTCATCACGTGCCCTTCCTCCTTCCTCTCGGGTCCGTACTCGTCGTCATGCCCGTGTCCGTGCTCGAACGGATCCGGGCCGGCGGGACGAATGTCGTGATTCGGGTTCCGCACGCGGAGCATGTGCGTCGTGCGCGGGACGATGTTGAGGTAGCCGAGGACGGCGTAGGTGCGGAGGTCGGCCTTGGCCTGACTGACCACGCTGCCCGCACCGTCGTTCGAGACGTAGTCGTAGATGTCGCCGAAGGTGATCGCGCCCGTCGGGCATGCCTGCTGGCAGGCGACCTGGAAGAAGCCGTCGGGGATCATGTCCAGATCCTCGAGCTTGGTCTCGACGCGGGCCGCATTGATGCGCTGCAGGCAGTAGGTGCACTTCTCCATGACGCCGCGGCTGCGGATCGTCACGTTCGGGTTGCGCTGCATCGACTCGACGTCCGACACCTTCTCGCGGAGGCGCGGCGGGATGAAGTTCTCGTTGTTCACCACGCCAGGGATGCCCTCGTTGGGAACCCCGCCGTCCTGATCGCCGATCCCGACGATGCCCTTGAAGTCACCCATGAACTTCTTGGTGGCGTAGTCGAAGAGGTTGAATCGACGCACCTTGTACGGGCAGTTGTTGGCGCAGTACCGCGTGCCGATGCAGCGGTTGTAAGCCATGTCGTTGGTGCCCTCGGTCGAGTGCACCGTCGCGTTGACCGGGCACACCACCTCGCACGGCGCGTTCTCGCAGTGCACGCACGGCATCGGCTGCAGTCCCATGTCCGGCGCGTCGAAGGCCGAGTCGTCCATCCGATCGGAGGCGTAGTAGCGATCGACGCGGATCCAGTGCATCTCGCGTCCCTTGGCCACTTCCTTCTTGCCGACAATCGGGATGTTGTTCTCCGCCTGACACGCGATCACGCACGCATTGCAGCCGGTGCAGGTCGTCATGTCGATCGACATGCCCCACTGCTGGACCGGCTTGTCCCACTTGTTCAGCGGATGCTGCTTGCGACCCTTGTCATCGAGGATCGCCTGACCCTGATCATCAACCTTGTGATAGAAGATCGAAGAGCCGCGCCGCCCCGGACGCTGCAGGTACACATCGCGGTTCAGCGGCGTGTGTCCCTCCATGCCCAGTGCGTTGGCCGGGTGCATCTTCTCCTTGTTGCCGTAGGCATCCTTGCGCTCGATCACCTTGTCGCCATGCTTCTTCCAGTGCTCGAGGTCAACCTCGCGGAGAATCGCGCGGCCTTCCAGCGACCAGTGGTCCTGCGTGGTGGCGATCAGGTACGGGCTGCGCCCACGCGCCGGCTCCACCGAGCCGCCGGTGGCATATGACCACCCGCCGAGCGGACGGATGGCAAAGGCATCGAAGCCCGTATCTCGCGCGATGCGTCCGCCATGGCGGCGGCCGTATCCCAGCGGAAGGTGAATGACGTCGTCAGCCATGCCCGGCTGCACCCACACGGGGATGTCCAGCGTGGCGTCGCGCACCGTCACGGTCGCCCAGGCAACCTTGTTGTACTGCGGCCCGCCAAGCTTGCGCCCCGTCTTGATGCCCAGTCGCTCCGCGGTGCGCCGGCTGATCAGGGCCGGGTTGTCCCACGTGACCTTGGTCACGCCGCCGGGCAGCTCCTGCAGCCAGCCGTTGTTCGCGAAGCGGCCGTCATGCACCTTCGCGCACGGCGCGAAAACGACGTCGATGCCGTCGGTCATCGTCGCGGCCTGCGTCGCCATCGTGATCATGCGACCAACAACATCCGAGCGCACGCGCGGCGCCTCCGCGGCGATCGCACCGATGGACTGGGTATCATGCCCGTCGTGCAGGCAGCGGCGCCAGCGCTTCTCGAAGTCCGGGTTGGCGACGATGCTGCCCGGAATGGTCCGCGGCAGGTTGGTGCGCTCGGCATAGGTGTTGCGCACGATCTCGTAGCCGTCCGTGGACGACTCACCCATCAGTGTTGCCAGCAGTTCGAGCTCGCTGTGCGAATC
>JBCBTA010000377.1:0-3179 GCA_039818905.1 Planctomycetota bacterium | reverse complement strand
GCATGAGGATCGCAGCTTCCTTCCGCCGTGGCTTCGGGCCGGGATAGCGATACTCGATCTCTTCGGGACGCTCGGTCTCGCTGTCCGCATCCGCCTGTCGCTTGGCCTGGTCGTAGAAGTACTCCACCAGCGTGGTGCCGTGATGCGTCTCGATGTAGTGATGCAGCGATCGTGGCAGGCCGTACTCACGGGCCAGCTCCACGCCATCCTTCACGTGACCCACGATCACCAGCAGACTCATCGCCGGGCTCAGCTTGTCATGCTTGTTGAAGCCCCGCGGCTGGTTCTCCACGAAGTAGTCCGGCTTGTTCATCTTGCCGATGTCGTGGTACAGCGCGCCGACGTACACGTGCAAGCCATCGGAACCGATCGAATCTGCTGCCGTCTCGGCGAGCGTCGCGACGTTCAGTGAGTGGTTGTACGTGCCCGGAGCGCGCTGCTGCAGCTGACGCAGAAGCGGATGCTTCGGGTCGCGCAGCTCGCTCAGCGTCATGCCGGTGACCACATCGAAGACACGCTCTACCGTCGGCAGGATCACCAGCGTGAGCGACGCCGCGAGGAAGCCGGCGACCGCCGAGCCCGTCGCGTCCATCAGCACGTCGGTGACCGCCGGCAGCGTCCGAGGCCGCTCCACCAAACCGACAACAAGAGCCGACACACCCAGCGCGAGCGCGACGTACAGCCCGCCGCGCACGACGTCGTTGCGCGTGCGGATGTCTTCGAGTTTCCACGCCGCCACCATCGTGCCCACGAGCACGGACACGAAGAAACCGACGGGCAGGTTGAGTGACAAACCGACCATCGCCGCCTGGGCCGCCGTCACCAGCAGCGCCACGCGCCGGTCGTACGCGATCACCAGGATCATCGCGAGGAAGACCGTCGGCCCCATCGCCAGCGGCCAGATGAACTGCGGCGCCTCCATGGCCGTCCAGCACGACACCAGCAGCAGCAGGCCACTGAGCATCACCAGCGCCAGCACGCGCCACGGATTGCGCACCAGTCGCGGCTGCAGCCGGCGCAGCACGCCGCCCACCACCACGACGATCAGCCCGACGACGCCAGCAATGCCCGCAACCCACAGGGCACGGCGGGTGTTCGGCACACCGGCCAGGAACTCGCGGTGCTCGGACATCGCCAGGGCCCGCTGCTCCTTGCTGACCCGATCGCCCGCTGCGAACACGACCTGCCCGCTGCGATGCGTGATCACCTGCATCTCAATCGCGCGGCCTGCCGCGTCGCGCAGCTGCTCCGTCGCCTCCGCATTGAAGACGAACGTCGGACGCTGCCCAGCGACAAGCCTGCGCACCACGACGTCGGCCCGCGGCCCGAAGAAGCCCGCACGACGCGCAATACCCTCGAGCTGGCTGATCGCATCCTCACGGATGTCCTGTCCCTCGGCTCCGAGGTTGACCGCGTTGCGTCGGGGCACCCGCCGCGCACCCTCGTCCGGCGCCCGCAGCTCGATCTCGGCCGCCGTGCCGTTGACGATCAGCTGATACTCGCCGCTGCCGACCAGCGGATTGGTCCGAAGCAGGCGCGTCAGGTCATCCACACTGCGATGCCAGCTCTCACTGGCCCGGCCGTCATCCATCTCCGCGCGCACGGCCTCGAAACGCACCGGATCGAGATCAAACGTCCCACGGATCTCCGGCTGCACCTGATCGAACGTCTGTGCCGCGGCGAGCGTCTCGGGAAGCGATCGCAGCGTCGCATCGATCTCGCGGAAGACTGCTTCATCCGCCTCGTACACGCGCGGTGCCTGCAGCCGCTCGAGTTCACGCAGCCGCGCGGTGCCCTCCGGGTCCTCCGTCTGGAAGTCCTGGCGCACCACGCGCGCCTCGGACGCCACGCGCCCGTCGCTCAGCGGCAGCTGCGAACGGAAGCCCGCGATGATCGTCGTGGCGGACACGACGAACAGCAGCACCAGGGCCGCGATCGGCGCAAGTTCCGGCTGCCCCAGCGTCTCGCGCAGGCTTGGCGTGCGCGACGGCTGCAGGATGCGGCGCAGCTCGGCCCGGCGCGTCTTCGCAGGGCTCTTGGCCGACGTCTTGACCTTGCTCGACTTTCCGCTGGGAGGGCGCTCAGCCATCGGCACGCTCCTCCTGCGGTGCGTACGCATCGATGATGCGCTGCACGAGCTCGTGGCGCACGACGTCCGCCCGGTCCAGCGTGCACAGGGCCACGCCCTTCACGCGGCGCAACCGGCGAATTGCATCCAAAAGACCGCTCTCGGTCGGCTCCGGCAGGTCCACCTGCGTGGTGTCGCCCGTCACAATCATCTTGGAGCGCTGGCCCATGCGCGTCAGGAACATCTGCATCTGACCACGCGTCGTGTTCTGTGCCTCGTCGAGGATGATCGCCGCGTCATTCAGCGTCCGACCACGCATGTACGCCAGCGGCACGACCTCGACGACGTCCGCCGCCATGAACCGCTTGATCGTGGCGTAGTCCAGCATGTCGTTGAGCGCGTCGAGCAGCGGACGCAGATACGGGTTCACCTTCGCGAACTGATCACCCGGCAGGAAGCCGAGCTTCTCGCCCGCCTCGACCGCCGGACGCGCCAGAATCGCTTTCTTGACCCGACCCGACTTGAGCATGTGGATCGCCGCGGCGACGGCGAGGTATGTCTTGCCCGTGCCCGCCGGCCCCGTTGCGATCACCAGGTCATGCGTGCGCATCGCCTCGACATAGAACGCCTGGTTCTCCGAACGCGGCTCGATGCGCCGCCCACCGGCGTACACGTCCAGCCCGTCGGGCAGCCCTCCGTGACCATTGCCGGTGATCGACGGACCGGGCGACTGACGCAGGCCTTCATCGGCGAGCATGGCCAGGACATCGCGCCGCGTGGGTGTGCGGCGGCGCAGGGCAGACTCGATCATCCGCTCCATCACCGACTGGGCCGCGTGCACCGACTCCCGCTCGCCGCGCACACGCACAGCATCGTCGCGGGCGGTCATGTTGACGCCAAGCGTCTCTCGGATCATCTTCAGGTGCCCGTCGGCAGAGCCGAACAGCGCAGTCCGATCGACACCCTCGGGAACTCGAATGGTGATTTCCACGGAAACAGCCAGTCTCCACTGTGCTCGCCACACCGGCGGCCCTGCCCACTCCACGCCCACCCACAAGGACGTGAATCGGCATTGTAGATCCCTCGGGTCAGCCGCCGTCGTAACTCAATG
>JBCBTA010000376.1:0-3197 GCA_039818905.1 Planctomycetota bacterium | reverse complement strand
GAGCGTCGGGCGGCGCAGCGCATCGAAGCGGAGCTCGCACGATCGGAGGCCTTCTCGACGTTCGCCAGGAGTCTGTTCACGGCGCTGGAGCCGTCCGAAGCGCGCGGTGCGGATACGGAGCTCTTGAAACGGATCGTTCGAGGTGCCGAGGATCGGATCGACGTGGAGCTCGAGCAGCAGCCCGCCGCGGCGTCCGAGATGTGGAGCACGATTGCCGAGGTGTACCGTCTGCTGGGTGACTACGCAGATGCGGAGCGGTGTTTCGCGAATGCGATACGTGCGGCGGATGCGATTGGTGGCGATGCGGGGTTCGAGGTCGTCGAGCAGGGCCGGATGAACCGGGCTCTGGTGCTCGGGCAGACTGGCCGGCTGGAGGAGGCTGTCGCCATCGTGGAGCCGATCGTCGATGCGCGCCACGACCGTCTTGGTGCGGGGCATGAGGCGACCGTTGAATCCGAGATGAACCTTGCGGGCCTGTATCGTCTGGTCGGCCGGTATGCCGAGGCGCGAGACCTGCTCGAGGAGGTCGTGGTCTGGCGGAAGCGCACATTCGGAGAACAAGACAGCCGCACGCTGTCATCGATCAACTCCCTCGCAGTCGTCTCCGGTGCACTGGGCGAGACCGCTCGGGCGATCGAACTGCTGGAGGAGGTTCTGGCGATTCAACTCGAAGTGCTCGGGCCGGACCACGTGCAGACGCTCGGCACGCTCAACAACCTGGCGGGTTCGTACCAGGATCTCGGCGACAACGAGGCCGCGGCAGTGCGGCTGGAGCAGGTGCTCGAGATCAAGCGCAGGATCATGGAGCCCGATCACCCCAGCTTGATCATCACCTGCGTCAACCTGTCCGCGTCGTACCTTGATCTCGGACGCTTCGAGGAGGCGGACGCGCTGCTGGCCGAGGCGATGCGTATCGCCGAGGCGCGGCTGCCGCCGACGCACATGCATCGTCTGGGCACGCTGAATGCGATCGGCCGGAGCTACATGCGGCAGGGCAAGCCGGAACTCGCTGAACCAATCGTGCTCGAGGCGGCGACGTCATTCCGCGAGGTCTTCGGTGCGCGGCATCCACACACGCTGTCGATCACGAGCAATCTCGCGGCGGTACGTGAGGAACTCGGCAAGTACGAGTTGGCGCTGGAAGACGCGACCTACGTCAGGGATACCGCCCGCGAGGTCCTTGGCCCGGCACACGAGACGGTCATCGGCGGCGTCAAGACGATGGCGGAGGCGCTCATCGGGTTGGGGCGCGTGGACGAGGCTCGTGCGCTGCTGACGAGCATGCATGATGAGGCAGTCGCTGCCCGGGGCCCGGAAGATGTGCAGGTGCGCGGGTTGGCGGAGATGCTGGCGGAGATGGAGGCGGGGTAACTCAGCTCCCGCCGGAAGCCAACGCCTGCTCGCAGGTTGCGGCGTGGGCGCGAAGAGCGTTTATGTCGGCCCGCGAAGCTTCGAACGCATCGCCCTTGTCATCGATCCAGAGCAACAACCCATTGATCTGATCAGCGAGTTCCTGCCACTGCGTGGGCTGCACGCCTTCAAGAGTGCTGAGCGCCTTGATCTGGATCTCTGCCGAGGAACTGATCCACCGGATCATCGTGTGGCTGCGGGTCTCACGTAGGCACATCTCGTAGCGATCGAAGCTCGCGCGTGCTGAGTCCAGCGCGCCGTCGTGCTGTTCTACATGGTCGAGTCGGATGGCGAGCATCAGCTCAAGTTGAGCAACATCCTCGCTCGCCTCGGCTGTCGGCCTCGCCATGAGATCGAGGCTGGTCCGGCCGGCACGCACTCCCTGCTCAAGGAGCTCGATTGCACGGGCCGCATTTGCTCTCTCAAGCCTGCCGACAGCTCCGAGTGTTCTGGCGAGCTGGTGCCACGCACGTTGATCAGATGGATCGGCCTGTGTCATAAACCGAAAGTGCGTGATGGCTTCCTCGGACAGCGGCACGATGACGTTGGGATCCCGCGTGCACTGCGTCGCGAGAACGAGGGAGGCTGCAAGAGCACGTCGCTTGAGCACATTGACAGGATCGGACTCGAAGAGGGCTCGCCGGAGCGTGGCCGCGCGTTGAAAGCGATCGAAGGCGGCATTGCCGTCTCTCTTGCTCAGGAGGTACCACTCGCCGAGGTTGTGCAGCGCTCGGGCGTGTGCTTGACGCACTTCGTCGCGCGAGTCACTCGTCATCAGCAGTGCAAGGCGACTCTCAGCTGCTCGGAGGAGTGCCGGTCGCTCCTCATCCTTCGCGTTGATACGGCCAAGCACGTTGGCGAGCGCGACCTCGAGCAGAGCCCGCGAGATCACCGCCTCTGGCGAACCGGCAAGACCTGACGAGAGTGAATCGAGATATGTAAGTCCTGTGCGATACGCGGCGAGCGATTCATCCAGCCTCCCTTGTTCCCGCCGCATGTCACCGAAGCGGAGCTGGCTCTGCGACAGTCCCTGGAGCACTGCGTCCGGATCAGCTGCGTCGTCCTGCAACTCGCTGCGGATGTCCGACGCGATCTGATAGAACGACAAGGCCTTGTTGATGTCGCCCCTATGAGGGGTTCGAAGGCCGGCTTCGGCGTCGCCGAGGAAGTCGTATCCGGTGGCGACATCGAGGAGCAATTCCTCGCTGTCGCCTGCACGGTCGTTTTGGCGCTCCAGATACGTCGTCCCAAGCGACACCAGCGTCTCACGAGCGCGCAGTGATCCCGGCAGCGGGACGACCTTCTCGTGGAACTCGTTGATCAGTGATCCGGCGAGCTGCCGCAGCTCTGCTTCCCGCGCCTCGGCCCGTTGCCACTGGGTGTAGGTCAGGACGAATCCCCCGATGAGTGCTGCGAGGATCAGGCCGGCTGCCGTCATGGCGCCGCGATGCCGCCGGTAGAACTTGCTGAAGTGGTAGGTGACGCTTGGTGGGCCCGTCAGCACCGTCTGGCCGGCGAGGAACCGTTGCAGATCGAGCGCGAGGGCGCTGGGGGTGTCGTACCGTCGCTCGCGCCGCTTCTCGAGACACTTCATCACGACCCAGTCAAGGTCGTTGCGGAGCAGGCGGGTGAGCCTGCGTGCGTCTACGCCGCGGGCCTTGGAGATGTCGCCGAGTGTGGAGGGTTCGGAAGGCGCGAGACTTCGGAGGCGACGGCTGGGGATCGGTGGGTCCACCTCACGGATGATCCGCTGCATCGCGTCCTGGCTTGCCTGATAGAACGTGTCG
>JBCBTA010000375.1:0-3229 GCA_039818905.1 Planctomycetota bacterium | reverse complement strand
CTGGACACGCCGGGGCTGGAGCGGCTCGAGTATCGCGGCGTTGATGACACCGGCAGCCCGCTGTTCACAGCGCCGGACACACCACAGGATGGCGCACTGGGTGCACTGTTCGAAGCGGCGGGGATCCGTGCCGAGCGCCGTGAGGCAACCGAGCAGAGCGTCCGTCAGCTTCTGGTTCGCGTCAACGAGGACGAACTCGGGAACTCGGCGCGGCCGGCTGTTGGCGAACGCCCCGTCGTCAACGAGATCGAGGGATTCATCTGCGTCAGCCGGCACGCATTCGAGACGCATGTGTCGTACGTCGTCGATGTACCAGACGAAGGGCTCGTTCCCGACGCGGTGCATCGGCTTCGCGGCACACCGGGTGTGACGTACATCGAGCCCAACTACTTCTCGGTGCCCTCCACATCGCGTGCGCCGACCCCCCCATCGTTGATCCATCCATTCCCCAATGATGCCACGATGCTGGATACGTGGTGGCTTCTTGCGATCGGTGCGCCACAGGCCTGGTCGCGCGTCCAGGGGGACCGCGATGTCATCGTCGCCGTGCTCGACTCCGGGATCGACAAGACACATCCCGACCTTGCCGATCGCATCGTCGGCGGCATGAACTACTTCAGCGATGAGGATCCCGAACCTGCCGACGACTGGGGCCACGGCACGCACTGCGCCGGCATCATCGGCGCAACGGGCAACAACGACTTCGGCACCACCGGCGTGTGCTGGCGGGTCAGCCTGCTCCCGCAGCGCATCATGCGCTCCAATGGGGCGCGGGCCGAATTTGTCGGCGAGATGGCCCGGGCCCGCGCGATCCGCGACGCCGTGGACCAGGGCGCTCGGGTCATCAGCATCAGCTGGGGATTGTGGTCCAAGTCCGCCGAGGTTTCCGACGCGCTCTCCTACGCCGCGAAGCATGGCGTCGTCGTCGTGGCTGCGGTCTCCAATCGCGGCCGCGACTGCGATCGTCCAGGCAACATGCCATACCCCGCGGCGTACCCGCACTCCAACATCATCCGCGTGATGGCCTGTGACATGATCGGGAACCGCGCGATGTACAGTGAGACCAGCGAGAGTGACTACGGCATGAACTCTGTCCACCTCGCCGCACCCGGCATCGCCGTCTACGCAGCGGTGCCCAAGAACGGACCAGGGTGCGACACTGCCTTCGACAACGTGCCGAAGGACTGCCCTGTCCCCGTGCAGCCATGCAGGCATGGCTATCTGGATGGCACCTCGACCGCCGCACCCGTTGTCGCCGGCGCAGTCGCGCTGCTGCTCTCGACGGAGCGCTACGGCAACCTCACACCGGTGGAGGTTCGAAGACTCCTGCTGCTGCACTCGCGAACAACGACCGGGTTGCAGGGGCTCTGCTCGCACAGCTCCCTGCTGGACATCTCATTCCTCGCGACGGTCACCGACATCCACACAACCGGTGTGCTGAAGATCGATACCGACCGCTGGCAGATCACAACCGTCAGCGGATCCACCGACCTTGATGTCCGTGACCTGGATGCAGCAGCGCGCCAGGCCGCGGTCGCTCTTGAGGGCATGAGCGTTGTCGTCCTCGGCAGGCAGTCGGGACAGGGTCCGCTCCGCGTTCGAGCGATCCGCGACATGCCGTAGCGCCCCTCGCGTCAGCCCCTGAGGAACAGCATCGTCTCAAAGCCGCGATAGGAGATGCGCAGCGCCGCCCACTTGCCCGTGATCGGCACGAACTCCGTCTCCAACGAGTCGGTGTTCTTGCCCGTCCTCCACGACGGCAGGCTCCACGACTCGATCTCCTGACCATCCGGATCGCGCAGTGTCACATCGAGCGTGGCCGACGCAGCATCCTGGTAGCCCGAGATCTCAAAGCGGTGGCCGTTCTGCTGCTCATCAGGACGAACACTGACAGTAACGGCCTCGGAACGAACGTTGGGAATGCGCACCTCGATCGGAAGTGTGGTCACCCCTCCGAATGTGCCCTTGCGCGCTCCCCACATCTCCACACGGACGAACTTGTCATCGATGCCATCCTGCAGGCTGGACAGCGCCTTGAAGAAGTGCCCATTCGGTCGCCGCAGACCATTCTTCGGCATGACGGTGGCAGCGATATCCGGAGCCTCCAGCAGCAGCAGCGACGCCCTGCCCTTGTGGCGCACACGCAGCGCGACGACGTCGTCGGTCAGTTGTGCCGCACGGATGGACGTCTTGGAACCCTGGGATGCGACCCGTCGCGCGGGGATGACGGCGGGATTCCACGGCTCGACAGGCTGCCCGCGATCATCCTTCAGCGTGACATTGAGATTGACGAGGCCAGGCCCACTGCGGAAGCCCTCGAACTCGAGTGCGTATGTCCGCGCCCCGCCGAGCTCCACGGCGGCAGGCTGCACGTTCGCGTTGGGGACAAGCAGCCGGGCCGCAAGCGTCCGCCGCATGCCGCGGCCGATGTTGGCAGTGCCCACCTCTCCATCAAGGTCGATGACCAAGCTGGAGTCCGTCCCTTCGTACTCAAGTGTCGCGAGACTGGCGTCCAGCACGTCCGCTGGACGCACGATGACGTCGCAGTCGTTGACCCAGAACGCATCACCGAACGCGTTGGGATCGCCGCCTTGCTGACTCTGAAGCCCGACCGTGTCCTGCTCACTTGCGCACGCCGCGACGAAGAACGGAAGAGCGAGGACCAGGGTGCGCCATGGACTGCGTGTCATGTGTAGATTCCCCGAGTGGACAACGAATGTGCAACGAGAGTCGTCACGCCATCGCGATGGTACTGCCGGGACGGCAACATCGGAACAGCTCTGTCCCGGCTGACATGTCACACGCACAACTTGCGCATGTGCTTCATTTGCCTCACCGGCAGTCGCGTGAGAGCGCGATGCTTCGTCTGTGATCGCGATGGGGTATGGTCTCCGGTGCATGTCCGACACGGAACGCGCGCACATTGAGGTGCATCGCAATCAGCTGCTGCGGCTCAGCACGCTGACGGACGTGACCTATGCCGTCGGCCTGGTGCTGGTCATTCAGTGGCTCCCCCTGCCGCACGAGAGCCTGGCCGAGGGCGCAGTGGGTATCTGGGCGCTGCTGGCGGAGTTCTCGCAGAACGTGACAGCAACGCTCATCGGGCTTGCCTTCCTCATCATCTACTGGCTGCGCAGCAACTCCCTGCTCGGCGCCGTCGATCGAACCAACTGGACGCACACGGTGCTTTCGATCGCGTCCGTCGCGTGCATGCTGTTCCTGTTGTACG
>JBCBTA010000374.1:0-3248 GCA_039818905.1 Planctomycetota bacterium | reverse complement strand
CCGACGTTCAGGGCCGTCGCATCCGAACTCAGGACCTGGCAGAGCAGGATCGAGTTCGAACCGAAGTAGCCGTAGTTGGTTGGGCCAGTCCCATCCTGAAGGAAGGGCGTCACGCACTGCGTGTTCTGCGCGAGAGCCGTGCCGCCGACGGCGAGCCCTGCGCCAAGCGCCAAGGCGCGAGCAATGTTCCGACTCATCTCCATGGTTCCTTTCTTCTCCACAGCAACTGGAAGGGCGGTGGACCCTCTGACTGACTATCTCGAAGTCCTTGAAATGGCACGCCCACGCTCCAAACGCGCGGCGAGCCGACACATGTGCTTGTTCACAAGGTGATTGCGATCTGTCGTGGCTTCGAACTCCAACCGGCCATAGTCCCGATCGGTCGGCGGAGTCCTGTCGCACCGAAATGACTCACGAGTTCCCTCTCCACAATGGTGGGGCACGTTATCGGGGCCTAACCAACATACAGTGGCAGGCTATCGGACGCAAAGCAAGGCAGCGACGGGGGATTGGGGGGACCTCTCCTCTCCACCGGCGCGCAAGCAAGCAAGTGCTCGCAAACTTTCGGACGGGAAGTATATCGGCTTCTTACCCGTTGTGCGTCCGCAAACCACCGTGGTTTTTTGCGCTGCGCCTCGCGCGACCAAAAAGCGAACAGGCCGGCGATGGTCCGCGCATCACTGCGGAGGACCATGGCCGGCCTTGAATCGAGAGCGGACCCCCACCACGAAGGCCCGCTTCGAGGAGTGTCGTCAGGCGCGTTACTCGGTCGCGCCGGGCTCCGATGGAGCGATCTGACGCGTGCGATAGCCGCGGAGCAGTTCGCTGGTCACCAGGCGGAGCACATCGCCCTTGCTGGCGGTGCCGAGCTTCTGATTCAGTCGCATGAGATGGGTTCGGAGCGTCGGCAGGGCGATGCCGAGGCGCTGAGCCACGCCATCGTTCGTGCCGCCCGAACACAGCTCGAACACGACCTCGCGCTCGCGCCGGGTCAGACCGGTGAAACCTCTTTCAAGGTAGCTGCGCTCATGCTCGCTCAGCCGGATCGACGGCGCAGGCGTATGCGGCCGAGCTGCCCCGGCGGGGCTGTATGCCGGCGTCGCGGCACCATTCTGCGGAAGCGGACGAAGGGCAAAGCGATAGGGCGAAGCGATCGCGGACTCCGCCACGCCGCCATCTCGCGGTTCCAGGGTACTCATGGTCAAACTCTCTCCCACATTCACGCGAGGATCTCCCGTCCCTCGCGATCTCCTCCCGCCCGACACCCTCCCGTGTCGTGGCGCGCGCCCGGGAAACCCCTGTCATCACCTCACCACCGGGGGGTTCCCGAGTCCACCGATCACACGATACAGGGATCACGGTGGCATGCAAGGCAAAAAGTGCCGCTTGTGCAGGGAGTTACGAACATGCGAGCCGCGCCGTCCGGGAACGTGCGCGATCCGTGCCAACGCGCGCGAAGAGGGGCAAGGAGGGTCATCTCATCGATTCTGATGTCCGATGACTCCTCGGCAGAGCGACTCGGCGGGCCGAGAGTGGTTGTCCCGCCGAACCGCCCTTTGGGAGGTGGAGGTCCAGATGGAGATCGACGCGATTCTTCACGCCGCGGCGGAAGCGGATGCATCCGACATCCACATCGTGGCGTGGCACCCGCCGGTGATGCGCGTGCACACAGCCATGCGCCCGATGGACTTCCCTCCGGTCTCCCCGGAACAGGCCATGGCGATGGTGAAGCACATGGCCCCGCCGGAGGCCCGCGAGATCTTCAAGACCCAGAAGGACTCGGACTTCTCCTACCAGATCGAGGGGCTGGGCCGGTACCGCGTCAACGCGCACATGCAGCGTGGCGTGGTGGGTATCGCGCTGCGTGCGATCAAGGTCACCGTGCCGCCGATGGGTGACCTGAACATGCCCGATGTCATCGAGCGCCTGACGTACCTGCCCCGCGGGCTGGTGCTGGTGACCGGAGACACGGGCTCGGGTAAGTCAACGACGCTCGCCGCCATGATTCAGGCGATGAACGAGCGGTATCAGAAGCACATCATCACGCTCGAGGACCCGATCGAATATGCGCTGGAGTCACACCAGTGCCTGATCGAGCAGCGTGAACTGGGACAGGACATGCCGAGCTTCGCCTCGGCGCTCAAGCACGCACTTCGTCAGGACCCGGACATCATCCTGGTCGGCGAAATGCGAGACCTGGAGACAACGGCGCTGGCGATGACGGCGGCCGAGACGGGTCACCTGGTGCTGAGCACGCTGCACACGGTCAACGCAGCCCAGACGGTCGAGCGAATCATCGACATGTACCCCGCGACGCAGCAGAACCAGATCCGCGCGATGCTCGCGGACACGCTGCAGGCGGTGGTGAGTCAGACGCTGTTCCGCCGCGTCGAGACGCGAGGCATGGTGCCGGCCGTCGAAGTGCTGCTGTGCACGGCGGCTGTGCGAAACATCATTCGCGAAGGACGCACGTTCGAGATCCCGAACGTGATCGAGACGAACCGTGCGATGGGCATGCAAAGCCTTGACGCGGCGATCGCTTCGCTGTTCTTCAACGGCATGATCAGCAAGGAAGATGCGCTGGCCCAGGCGGCGTACCCGGAGAAGCTGGAGCAGCAGCTCGCGGCGTAGGTCTTGTCGCCGGCATTGTCCGGCGGGGGAGGATGAGCGGCGAACATGGCCGCGTATCGCTACCAAGTTCGTTCGTCGTCCGGCCAGACGGTCGTTGGTGTGCTGGAAGCACCCACCGCCGCCTCCGCCGCGCTGACGCTGCGCAATCAGGGAAATGAAGTCCTTTCGCTGACGCCACTCGGCGGCATCGACAAGGGCGAGCTGATGGAGAAGCTCAAGCAGCTCAATGCCGGCAAGCCCGGCATGAAGCACGTGCTTGACTTCACGACCCAGCTCGCGGTCATGGTCCGGGCCGGCATCGGCCTGCGCTCCGCGCTGGAAGGCATCGCCGAGCAGACCGAACATGCCACGTTCAAGCGCATCATCATGGGCCTGAAGACGGACGTGGAATCCGGCAAGCAGTTCTCCGAGGCCCTGCTGCGTCATCCCAAGCTCTTCAACCCGCTGTACGTCAACATGGTCCGCGCGTCGGAGATGTCCGGCTCGTTCGGCAAGATGCTTGATCGAATCGCGGCGTACACCGCGCAGCAGATCGAGACGCGCAAGATGGTCGTCGGCGCGATGATCTATCCGGGCGTCATCGCCACCATGGCCGTCGGCGTGACGGTCTTCCTGCT
>JBCBTA010000373.1:0-3285 GCA_039818905.1 Planctomycetota bacterium | reverse complement strand
TCAGCGCGTCGTCGCAGTGGTCTCGCTGTCCGATCTCGATCTTGCATCACGTATCGAGTCAAAGCAGCTCAGCTTCGCGGTGCTGCGTGACGGCGTGCCCAATGCGATCCCGCGCGGTGTCGAAGTGATTGCGGATCGCTCCTTCGTGCGTCTAACGATCGAGCAGCGCGAGGTGCGGCCGTGAGTGATGCTCTGCGCGATCTGTGCGCCAGCTTTGCCGATGCCGCATCGTCGGTGCGCCCGAAGCTCGCCGAACTCACCGGCGGCGATCGTGCTGAGATCCTGCACGAGATGGCCGCAGCACTGCGCGCACAGTCCGGGCCGATCATCCAGGCCAACGCAAAGGACGTTGAAGCAGGGGCATCACTCAGCTCCGCACTGCGCGACAGGCTCACACTGGACGATGGCCGCATCGAGTCGATGGCCCAGGCGGTCGAGCAGATCGCCGCCCAGCCGGACCCGGTCGGGCTGGTCGTCGATGGGCGGACACTGGCCAACGGCGTGCGTCTGGAGAAGCGGCGCGTGCCCATCGGTGTCATTCTCGTGATCTACGAGAGCCGGCCCAACGTGACGTCCGACGCCGCGGCACTGTGCCTCAAAGCGGGCAACGCGATCCTGCTCAAGGGCGGGCGTGAGGCGGCTCACTCCAATCGCGCCATCGTCGATGCGATCCGTGGCCCACTCGAAGCTCGAGGCATTGGTGATGCCGCCACCTTCGTGGACACGACGGACCGGCGTGCCGTGGAATTGCTGGTGCAGATGCGCGGCCGCATCGACCTGTGCGTGCCGCGAGGTGGACGTGGCTTGATCGACGCGGTGACGAACGCTGCGTCGATTCCGGTCGTCAAGCACGACGCCGGCAACTGTCATCTGTACATCGATGCTCATCTCGACGGGCTCGACGACACCGCGATCGAGATCGCAATGGACGGCAAGACGGATCGGCCGGGTGTGTGCAACGCCATCGAGACGCTGCTGGTGCATGAGGCACAGGCGGAGCGCCTGCTGCCACGACTCGGGGCACAGCTGCGCAGTGCAGGTGTGGAACTCCGTGCGGATCCGGCAGCGCTGGCACACCTGCCCGGGGCCAACGCGGCAACGGAGGCGGACTGGGAGACGGAGTACCTATCGCTCGTCCTGGCGGTGCGTGTGGTGCCGTCACTCGATGCCGCGTGTGCGCACATCCGTCAGTACGGCTCACAGCACACCGAAGCGATCGTCACGTCCTCAGTGACGTCGGCGGATCGCTTCGTCACGCTGGTCGATTCAGCCAACGTGATGGTGAATTGCTCGACCCGCTTCGCCGACGGCGGTCAGTACGGACTTGGAGCGGAGATCGGCATCTCCACGGACAAGCTGCACGCCCGTGGCCCGATGGGCGCGGAGGATCTCACGACGTTTCAATGGATCCTGCAAGGGCGTGGCCAGACGCGTGGTCGGTAGGCAGGCCGAGGACCTCGGCCTGCAGCGATTCCATGTCTCGTATGAAGCCCACGACATCAAGCCGACGCTCGACGTGGCCTGCAGCCGCGGCGACGCGTCGTGCACGCTGATCCTCCGGTGACAGGGCTGCGGCGATACCACGGTTCATCGCCAGCGTAGAGCGGGCCCCGACGAAGACGGCGCCGTCGTCGCCCACCATCTCGCGGACCCCGGTGCGATCCTCGGCGACGATCGGCACGCGGAATGCCGCGGCCCAAGCGAGCGACTCGAGGCCAAGGTGCGCCCGGCGCGTCGCCGCTCCGAAGTCGCACGCGGGATCATCCTTCCAGATGGCGAGGTCCGCGCCCGGCAGGACCGCAGGGGTCGGTGCGTCGTGCACGATGGCTCGCCACAGTCCGTGATGCCGCTCGGTGAAGCGCAGGCCTCGTTCGAGGTCTCTGGCCTCCGGAGGGATGACCGAGACGATCGGACGACCAGCGACCGCCTGCACGCCGCCGGCGTACACGAGCGAATGGGCGTTGATGTTGCGGCTGGGCTCACCGATGGCCACGACGACGATCGTGTTCCCATCGACGCCCCACATGGCACGAAGCTGCGCACGGGCATCGGGGTTCGGCGCGGTCACCGGCAGTGAAACGACCCGTTTGCGCTGACGTACCACGTCCATCCAGCGTTCCTCCATCGCGGTGCTGGAGAAGACCGTCACGGAGCGTGGGCACCGCTGCAGGACACGTGCATCGGTGCTGCGTGATGCCGCGGTCCCGCTCGGCGGGCGCGTGACTGAGAGCATACGAGCGGTGCGCGGTAGTGCGCGATGCGCAATGCTGAGCGCGGAGGTTGACCATGCATGGATCAGCGTGGGTGGGCGGCGCAGAATACGACGAAGCGCAGCGGCTCGCGCCCGCACCGGTGTCACACCGCCGGGCAATCGTCGCTCCGACGGCAGGCGAAACACCGGTCGCCCGTGGCCGAGCAGGACGACCTGGTGCTCGAAAGTTGATGTGTCGCCATCCACAAGCTGCGCCACCGCGTGCTGCGACGGCCAGTTCTCAGCGTCGGACTCGAGCAGGTGACAGATCAGCGGGCGGGTCACGGTCGCATCTGCTCGGAGAGCTTCTCACGCTCATGGGTGAAGAAGAGCTTGGCAAGCTGATCGCCCACGCGCCGCGCGAGCAGGTCCTCGTACTGGCTGCGCTCGGCGATGGATGTGCCCAGTGCCGACGTCGTGTTCGAGGGAACCTGCACCACCAGCGGGTGCGTCCGCTCACCATCGGGCCAGATGCGCTGATTGCCGACGGCATCGAGCAGACGAACCTCGCAGGAAGCCCAGGGCGACACCATGCCCGGCTCCGCCTCCAGCGTCCACCCGGTCATGGTGACGTAGACCATCACTTCAGCGCCGACCAGACGGGCGACATCCACAGCGGCGAGACGCGCATCAATGGTGTCTCCGGCAGCGGCGCGGCGGGCAGAGGACGACGCAATCAGCTTCTGCTGCTCGAGCGTCTCGCTGCGAAGCAGCGTCTCTTCAGCCTGCTGGCCGATGACGTCGCGAAGGGCGCGGCGTGGCATAACGCTGTTCAGATCATCAATGAAGATCACATGCGAACGCGAGTCGTCGAGCTCGACGACAGCCTGCACCTTGGGTGGGCCGCTGGCGAGCACGAACGCCGCTCCGACGTAGTTGCACCCTCCGGCCAGAAGGGTTGATGCGAGCAGTGCAAGGACGATCGTCAGGATGAGTGGCGTGGTCGTGCGCATCAGTATGGCAGTGTGTTCTTCTCTTCGTGGTCATAGAAGAGCCATGTCATTCGGTTGACCAGACGCGTCTCGAGGTTGGCG
>JBCBTA010000372.1:0-3412 GCA_039818905.1 Planctomycetota bacterium | reverse complement strand
CAACGACGCCGCCCCACGTCTCCAGTGGATGCGAACGCATCAGATGCACCGACGACAACGCCGCCGTCTCGTCGGGCTGCCCGAGATGCACCGTCGTCTCGACCTGCTCGTACAGCGACGCGAAGTTGAGATCCGCAGGTGCGTCGTACACCGGGTTGCAGCCGATGACCACGAGTGTGCTGACCTCGCCCAACTCGATGGATCGGGCAAGCTCGGTGATCGAACGCAGGCTCGATGCGCCAGCATCGTCCGACAGCGCGCGATAGGTGATCGTCTGGCCGAGCGCCCCGAGCGCTTCGTTGATCGCATGCACCAGGGCATGCGTCGCGGGTGGCAGCGTCGTTCCGGCGAGGACTGCCGCCCGTCCGCGGGCATCGACCAGGTCCTTGGCGCAGTTCTCGATCCAGCCGGCGGGGATGTCGTCCGCTCCGGCGATCCGCCGTGCCGACGACGCCGCCTGCGCCAGCGCGGCGTTCCCGCCGCCCTGTGCCATGATCGCGTCGGCGATGGCAATGGCGAATGCGGTGATGCGGGCAGGACGCAGCGCGAGGCGATGATCCGCCTGCCCACCCGTCAGCGTCATCGAAGACTCGACGGCGTACAGGCGGCTCATGGTCGCGTCGGACGCAGGGTGCGAACCGGCGCCCGGGCGGAATCGATTCTGGGCGAAGCCGTGCTGTGCCGGAATCTCACGCGGCTCTGCGAGGATGTCGCGATCGAGCGCGAGCAGCACGTCCGTCTTCGAAAGATCGACCTCGGTGCGATACGCAGCGCCGAGCGCCTGGCGAGCGCCCTCGAGTGCGCTCTCATCGTCGGTGGACTCGTACGCAAACCAGCGGGCGTCGCCCCACCGCTCCATCATCCGCTGCTTGAGCGCATCGCGTGACGGGCTGGTGGACTTCTCGACGAGGAAGGCGAGGCCGCTGCCACCGGTCTGATCAAAGAGATCGAACCTGCCGCGAGCTTCGGTCGCGAAGTTCTTCCAGTCGGTGACGGTGATCGCGCCATTCGAATTGCGACGAACGGCTTCCGGCGCGCGGTCGGGGTCGTACAGATCGAGCACCGACGACTGGGCCCACACGCTGCTCTTGCCGCGGTTGCGCGGATGCAGCGGGTTGCCTTCGATCTTCGTCGGGCGACCCTCGTGCGTCTCGCACAGGATGCCCTCGCAACCGCCGCCCGGCAGCGGCATGACGGAGGCGTAGAAGAGCGGCTTGCCCGGGATGATCGACTCGGGCGACTCGTTGAACGCAAGGATGCGATGGTCCGGACGCCGACAGCCGGGCACTGTCGCTGCGCCGGCGAGGGCGAGCGATGCACCCATGATCTTCAGGAAGTGGCGACGACTGCCGTCGAGCAGCTCGCTCGCGTGGGCTGGGAATTCACGCTCCAGGAAGTCGCGGAACTCGCGCGTCCCAGCGATGTCGTCGAGGCTGCGCCAGAACGTGCGTCCGGTCGCTGCACTCACATCGCGCGGCGTGTTGGGCGAAGCGGCGGGCGTGCCGTTCTTCTTCGTCGATGGGCATTGATCAGTCAGGCTCATTCGATCATCCAGTTGGAACGCGAGAGGCGCCCTCGAGTGCTGCTGCTTAGTAGTGGCACGCTCCACAGTGCTCCGGCGGCTGCAACGCCTTTGCTTCGACGAGTGCCATGCCCTCCCCAATGTTCCGCTGGCGAGCGCGAAGTTCCTGCGCAACCCACTCGAGGTTCGTGATCCGCTTGACGGGGTCACCCTCGGGAACATCGACCAGGTGCTTCTCCGGGGCTCGGTGGCAGTCAAGGCACCACGCCATGGAGAGCGACTCCTCCTGACGCACGACCTCCTGCTGATCGATCCGGCCGTGGCATGAGTAGCACGACACACCCGCGTTGATGTGCACCGCATGGTTGAAGTGCGCGTAGTCCGGCACCTTGTGGATGCGCTTCCAGCGGATCGGCTCACCCGTTGCATATGCCGACCGAACCTGCACGAGGTTCTCGTTGGTCTTGTGCGCCGTCCACAGGTTCATGGCCAGGTAGGCCTGATCCGTGTTGACGTCGCCCATGTGGCAGTTCATGCACGTCGCCGTGTCGGGGATGTTGGAGTGGGCCGACTCCTCGACATTGCTGTGGCAGTACCGGCAGTCGATTCCGAGCTTGCCGACGTGGAGCTGGTGGCTGTAGTCAACAGGCTGGTCCGGCTGGTAGCCAACCTCCCAGAACTCGGGAGTGAAGTAGTACCAGACGATGCCAACCACGGCGACGAAGGCGAAACCTCCCAGCGCACCGGTGAGCCGGGGAAGCGAGTTTGCCCAGCGTGGAAAGACCGATGACACCTGCCCGAACCTCCTTCAAACTGCACCTGTCACGGCAATTGCGCGGCAACGCCGCCCGCGAGACGAGACGGATTGCGGTTGAGCAGGATTTCACCCGTTTTGACAGCGCCCGTCAACCGCTTGTCTCGGTAGACAGTAATTGATTCTGATTCTCAATACGCGCAGCCGCTCCGAATGCTGTGTGACAGGAATCATTCCAGCCTGCCTACACTACCCAGCCATGTCCACGAACACCCCATTGCGGTCGCTTCTCGCACCCGCGGCGGTCTTTGCCTTCGGCGTCGCCGTCGCCATGTGGATCGTCGGGTTCATCACCCATCTCCCCGGACTTCAGGCACCCCCGCTCGCCGTCGGCATCGCCCTCCTGGTGACCCAGCTCGCCGGCGCCATCCTCTGCGGCAGGGTCTGCGGCCCGCGCCCGGTCCTCACAGGTGCCCTCGCCGGCCTCGGGGCCGGACTGATCAACCTCATGATCCTCGGTGCCGTGGTGACCTCCGGATCCGAGGAATTCGCCAGCCTTCCGGTGCTCCTGGTCGGCTGGGTCCTCTTCAGTACCGCTCTCGGGACCATCGGAGCCGCGATCGGAGCCCGCTTCCCTGGCTCAACGAAGGAACTGCGTCCCGCCGGCGTCTGGCTCGCCGCGTTTGGTGCCGTGGCCATCGCCGCAGCTGTCCCCGTCCTGCTCTCCGGCGGCCTGACGACCAGCAAGGACGCCGGACTCGCCGTGCCCGATTGGCCGACCTCCTACGGCGCCAACATGTTCCTCTTCCCTCTCGCCAAGATGACCGGCGGCATCTACTACGAGCACACCCACCGGCTCTTCGGCTCACTCATCGGCCTGACGACGATCGCGTTGGTGGTCTTCACGTTCCTGGCCGACAAGCGCCTGCTCGCGCGCGCTAGCGCGACAACGTGCCTCGTGTTCGTCGTCGCGCAGGGCATCCTCGGCGGCGTGGGGGTGGCCATCGCTGATGACACCACCCAGTGGCGCGAGAGCATCGCGACGCCGGAAGAGGTGCCCGACGAGGTCGCGACGAACTACGCGCTGACCACCGACAACCGTGGGTCCGCCGGCATGCGTATGGTGCACGGCGTGT
>JBCBTA010000371.1:0-3412 GCA_039818905.1 Planctomycetota bacterium | reverse complement strand
GGAGGCGATCGGCGCGTTCCGCGTGCCGCCAGCGCTTTGCACAGAAGGAGATCGTTGATGATCCGTACTGCTCTCGTCGCCGCGGCGCTCGCCGCGTGCGCCGCAACCGCAGCCGCCGAGCCGGTGCAGACGTACACCCGGACCGGCGCCATCTCGAGCTCGGAAGGTCTCAGGACCGTTCGCGAGTTCCTGCCCGCCGCCGACCCGAGATTGGGTGACCGACTGCTGAACGCAGCGCCCTTCCCCGCCGGACGGACCGATGGTCCCGCCCGTCTGGAGAATGGCCGCCTGTGGTTCCCGCGTCAGCAGATCGGCAGCCGCAGCATCCTGCGCGAGCTTCCGCTCGGCTTCCCAGGCTCCGCCGGCTTCGGTGCGCCCCCCGCCGCGAACGATGACATCATCTACGTGCGCTCGGACACTGGCCTGCCGGTGCTGGCGATCAGCCCGTGGGTCAACATCGATCAGCGCACCACGGATCTCATCGAGAGTGAGTTCCCGCGCATCCCGAACACGGGCATTCTGACCTTCCAGCGCTCCGAACAGATCCGCCGCGAGCTGCGCGAAGCGCAGAATCAGTGGCTGCGCGAGCAGGGCTACATCCAGAAGGTGCGCACGCACGTGAATCCCAAGCGGATCTACGGCGTGAACGAGGGTGCCAATGCCGAGGACATCCGCCCCATCATGCGACTTCGCAACCCCGAGGAAGGCGAAGCGCCCGTGAACATGCAGGTCAGCCTGCCAACCGACTCGGACGAGGTGACTCGAATCTCCACCCCGTCCAAGCCGCGGCCGATCATCCGCGTCGTCCGCCAGGCTCCGGAAGAGGAGACCGGAGCCGAGCAGGATACGGAGGTCACGGCCAGCACCGAGTGACCGGTGTCTTGACCGCGTCGCCCGACCCGACATCGATCGAGCCACGATGTCGGGACGCGGGTCGAGTCGTCCACGAGCGCACCCCTGTGTCGCTCTGGATTGCTCGGCCCGCGTTGTCATTTCACCTGAGTGATCATCTGAGCGATCGAGGTCGCTGCTCCACTGCGCGATGCGGCCCTCCCGGGCGAGGGCTCAACACCAGGGACGACGCGACGGCGATCTTCGGCGTGCGAGCCCGATTCGTCCTCGACGAGGATCACTTCCCAGAGTAGTGACACCGGCTGGTGCAGGTCTCGTGCACCACGACCTCGCTGAGCATCGGAAGCTCACGCGCCATCCGCTCCCAGATCCACCCCGCGAGCACCTCACTCGTCGGATTCTCCAGGCCCTCGATGTCATTGAGGCAGTAGTGGTCGAGCTGCAATCGAACAGGCTCGATGGCCCGCTTGATGTCGCCATAATCGATCAGATAGCCCTGGTCTTGTGGCACATCACCCTCGACCACGACATCCACGCGGAATGAGTGCCCATGCATCCGCCGGCACTTGTGCCCCTCGGGGAAGCACGGCAGCCAGTGGGCCGCCTCGAAGTCGAATGACTTGACCAATCGCACGCGCACGCCGTCAGCTCCTACACACCTCGCGCCGCAGGATCCCAGATGAACTTGTGCAGCTGCGGCTGCAGCAGCACCTGCAGGCCATCGGCCAGAATCCACGATGCGAGTTCCCGCATCGGCAGACCGTCCTGCCCCACGATCTCCAGACCAGGCGCCTGCTCGAAGACCGGACTCATCAGCACCGCGCGCACGCGCTCAGCCAGCCCGTGCTCATCCATCACGCTCTTCGCCCAGTCGAAGTCCTCACGAGTGCATATGACGAACTTCACCTCGTCCGTCGGACGCAGCCGCGCGATGTTGTCCCAGTCGATGCGCCCACTTTCACCCGAACCCGGCGTCTTCAGATCGACGATGCGGATCACACGCTCGTCGCACGCACCACCCGCATCGATGTCGCACGCGCCCGACGTTTCGATGGCGACCGTTTTGCCCAGATCGCACAGTCGAGTCATCAGTTCGTGCACGCGCGGCTGCAGCATCGGCTCACCACCGGTGAGCTCGACGAAGCTGCACGGATGGCTGCACACCTCCTCGACGATCGCGTCGATCGTGCGCGTCGAGCCTTCCTTGAAGGCGTATTCCGTGTCGCAGTAGGTGCAGCGCAGATGACACCCAGTCAGGCGCACAAAAACGCACGGCATGCCCATCCGCGTGGACTCGCCCTGGATCGAATAGAAGATCTCGTTGACTCGCAGCGTCATCGCGCGGCGAGTATAGGCTCAGCCCGCGTCCCGCAGCCGCTGCGCCAGTGCCGCAGCGTTGGGATAGTCCTGCCGGGCCGCGCGGGTCGCGTAGGCCACCGCTTCCTCGAGCTGACCGTCACGCTCCAGCCAAAGCGCCGCCTCGAAGGCGATCTCGCCGTTGGATGGAGCCCGGTCCGACGCCTCGATGTACAGACGTGCCATCCGGCGCGTCTCCCCCATCATCCCCATGCACTGACCGAGCTCACGAAGCACCAGCGCATCGGCGAGCAGTTCATCTTCGGGCAGGGCCATCAGGATCTGGGCGGCGTCTTCCGGCCGCCCGCTCCGCCGCAGCGCGCGCGCTTCGATGATGCGGAAGACCGGGTCACCGGGACGCAGCTCGCGCGCCTGCGCGATGTACCGCTCGGCCATGCTGGGTCGGTTCGTCTCCAGCGCGATATCCGCCAGCGTGGCCCACGCCTCGGCGATGGACGGATCGAGCTTGGTGGTGATCATCAGGCTGGCGCGCGCACCTTCGAGGTCGCCCATCCTGCGCTGCACTTGTGCCCGATACAGGGGATACTTTGGATTCTGCGCATCCAGCCGCTGTGCCATTGCGTAGTGCGCCTCGGCATCGACATCGCGCCCGAGCTGGGCCGCGATGGTGCCCGCGAAGTCGCGGTACTCCGCCTTGTCCGGACCGATGAAGCACGCGTGCTCGAACTCCTGCAGCGCCTCCTCGGGTCGGTCGAGCTGCAACAGCGCCTCTCCCAGCAGCACGCGCAGAGCCTGCTCCCCGGGATACTCCTCAACCGCGCGCTGCAGGATGATTTCGGCCTGGGCCGGCTTGCCCTGCCCCAGGTACGTCCGCGCGGACGAGACGATCGAATCGAACGTCCCCAGCGGCGCCGTCTGCTCGACCGTCGTGGAACTGCCCGATGCCGGCGCCGGATTGCTGAACACCCGCAGAGCCAGCCAGGAGACGCCCACCAGCCCGAGGGCCAGCGGGGTGAGCATCAGCACGGTCTTGGTTCGAGCGGACATGGGGCCTCCTGGGGCGTGATCGTCGGGGCATAGCGTAGTCGCGTCGATACACTCATCGGTCACTCGCACCCCCGCCGCCCGTTCGAGCGGCACAGGAAGGACAAGGGCGTCGTGTCCGAGCTCCCGTCGAAGTACGTTCCGGCCGATCACGAGCCCCGGATCCTTGAGAGGTGGAAGTCCTCCGGCGCCTTCCACG
>JBCBTA010000370.1:0-3416 GCA_039818905.1 Planctomycetota bacterium | reverse complement strand
GGCGAGGTTGACCGAACCATCACAGTTGAATTCACCAACCGCACGATCGCCGCCGGAGATGAGGCCAAAGTTGTTGGCAAGCGCGGTGAAGTCGGCGAGCGTGACATCGCCGTTGCCGTCACCGAGGATGTCACCTTCGCAGAACGAGCTGCACGGGGAGCCGGAGCAGAGGCTGCCCTGCCCGCCGAACTTCCCGCCCGAGGCGATGCAGTCCACGTCGATGATGCCGTCCTGGCAGGCGATCAGGGTGGTGCCGGCGCATCCGAAGCAGCAGGAACCGGTGATGGCCGGGGCACACGGATCGATCGTGCCGTCGGCGATCAGGAGATCGGTTCCATCGACGATGTCGTCGCCGTTCAGGTCGCCGTCGGCCCAGCCGGCGGGGGTGAGCCCCTGGTTCGCGGTCACGATGGAGATGTCGGTGGCATCGGCGACGCCATCGAGGTTCACGTCGCCAAACGTCGTCTCGAGGATGTCGTTGACGATCTTGCAGACGTCGTCCTGGTTGATCAGGAGGTCGCCGTTGACGTCAGCAGAGAGGTCGCGACCGATGGCGTCGTTGAACTCATTGGCCCAATCGAGCTCACCATCGGCGAGATCCTTGAACTGAGCGTAGACGTAGTCGATGTCGTGATCATCCACGACGAGGTCGTGGCCGATCGGGTTGAAGTTCGGGGTAACAAGACCGCTCGGGCCGGCCATGTCGCCCGAGGCATCGCCATCCTGGTAGGCGGCACCGGTCGGGTGCGTGCCGTAACCGAAGAAGTCGCCGCCGGAGAGGCTGTCAACAAGGCGGAAACCCTCGCAGCGATCGAGGCACTTGGTGGCGCTATCCATCGCGAGGCCGTCGGCCCAGTAGCGGACATCGGCTTCGTCGAAGCTGCCGTCACCGTTGAAGTCGCCGAGGACCTCGATGATGGCATCGCCGCCGGCAGCACCGCCATAGATGCCACCGGGGGCGACCCACGCTGCACCGCCGTTGCGCTCGGCCAGAGCGGCAAGCATGTCCGCCGCATCGTTCTGACAACGCATGCCGTCACCGTTGAAGTCACCGGCGATCTTGTTGCGCATGGTCAGCATGCCGGCGTACGGCACGAGGGCGCCACCCTGGGTGATGAACTGGGTCGAGCCAGTCAGCGCATCATCGGAGTAGGTGCCGCCGGCGAGGCGGGATGGGACGAGGCCGGCCGACGACGTGTTGAAGCTGTCGAACGCGGCGTTGCCGAGCGTGACGTTGTTGTTACGGATGAAGGTCTGCAGCGGCTGGTTGGTGTTGTTGGCGACAAGGTCGCAGGGGTCGGAGAGGTTCTGCTGCAGATCACGTGCCGCGAGAAGAACGAAGTCCAGAGCGAGCAGTTCACCGGGGGTGAACAGTGTCTGGCTGCCGCCTCCGCCATCGAAGGCTTCGATGGAGCGGATGATGTTGAGCAGATAGTTCGCCGCGGCCGTGTTGCTCATCGGCGGGTTGCCGTTGGCATCGCCACCGACATTGACCATGCCGGCCACACCGTTGACCATGCGCACCGGCTCGGCGAGGGGATCACCGATGGAGTAGAAGGACTCCGGGGCACCGACGTTGTAGCCGAAGGGGATGGTGTTATCGAGCACGTTGTCGATACCCGGGCGGCGGTAGTGCGTCGGATCGAGCGGGTTGGCGCCGTTGATGTCATCACAGAGCGCGAGGGTCTCGGCCTGCCCGCTGTCGAGCCAGCGGCCGATGCCGCGCTCTGACCCGGTGTGCCCGATGCCCAGGCGATGGTTGATGACGGTGGCCTCGAGCGTGCCGGAGCCGCCGCGCTGCGACGGGTACCACAGAGGGCCGGGAACCGTGTTGTCCGGGTTCGAGGTGCGAACACCGATGTTCTCGCCGATGCACCACGAGGGATCGAGGCAGATGCCGTTCGAGAACCCATTGCGGGTGCCAGAACCAACGTCACGCGTGGCGACCTGGTAATTCTCACCCTTGATGGTGCGGCCGGTGGCGAACATGTAGCGGACCTCGGTGTACGTGGCCTGCTCGATGCCAAGACCGAAGTTGACGACCGCGGAGATCGGGACGAAGGCGATCGGCGTGTCGATGAGGGCGTTGGCGGGGATCGGGCCGCTGGCGGGCTTGAGCACCGTGGTGGTCAAGTCGCGCAGCTTGTTGCTCTGTCCGGCGACCGTACCGTCGGTGGCGAAGGACGGCGCGTCGTTGTCGCCGTAGCCGATCGCACCGGGGTTGGCGTCCGGATCGGGCGTGCCGACCGTGCGGACGAACCAGGGGGAAGGCACGTCGGACACGGCGAGATCGATCTCGATGCCGGCGTTGGCGTCAGGCGACGTCGATGGGCTTCCGCTGAAGCCCCCCGCGGAGGTCTGCACGCGATACTGGGTTGCACCCGGCGTCAGGACCTGACGGAAGGGCTTGGCTCCCGGGTTCCCCGTGTTGAACTGGCTGACCAGGTTGGCCGGGGCGGCGAAGTCCTCGTCGATGTACTGGTCACGGTTGAAGTACGCGTTCTCGACGGAGAACGTCCCGGACTGCAGCGACGAGAGGTCAGCATTGGGCTCGCCGGGGTAGCCAGGATCCTGGGTATCCACATCGGTCGAAGGCGTGCCGGCCGAGCCGAAGGTGTCCAACTCGCGGAGCCCGTTGCCGGATCCGACCGCACGGTAGTCCACCACCCACACGCCGTTGGCGCTGCCCGTCGGCGCGAGCTGCTGGTTGGAGCCGAAGACACGGCCGACGCCGTTGCCATCGGGATCGTTGTAGTCGTTGGTTGACTGGGGTGCGGTGAAGAAGTTCTCGAACAGCGTTGCGCCCGAGATGTTGATGCCGAACGCATTCTGAAGCTGGGCGGACGCGACTGACGTAAGGCTGAGCGTGGTGCCCGCCATAGCGAGCATCATGAAACACTTCATCCTGTTCATCCGTTCACTCTCCCTGAATTCTCGAGTCTCCTTCGTGGAGACTCCGTGCCATCGATCTCTCTCTCAAGCGGCGCACAACGACCGCACCGCCCACAAACCTCCCGATTTGTGTACGTGACACAAATTCCAAATCACTATAATGAAAAACGCCGCCCAGTCAGGCGGCGTTCTCGTCAGTCGTTGAAGCTGTCGGTATCAACCTTGATGTTGTTGCCCGTCAGGCTGTAGTAACGATCACCCCACAGTCGTCGTGAGATGGTGTCTCGAATCTGGAGGTTCTCGACATGGCCGTCGAGGAACACGAAGTAGGTTGTCCCACCCCAGACACTGTCGCCGCCGGGGTGATAGCGGCCGAGGGCATTGAGCGGCGAGATGCCACCAGATTCGATCATGCCGGGACCGAGATCCTCCAACTCGCGGATGTCGCCTTCCTCCGGGTAGAAGTACAGCGGCTCGGTCCCGCGATCTGCTTCGTTGTACGGATCCTGATATCCACCCGAGTT
>JBCBTA010000369.1:0-3416 GCA_039818905.1 Planctomycetota bacterium | reverse complement strand
TCCGCGATGACTCGTGAAAATGTGTTTATAAGTACGGCATGTGTTGGTACCGGCGCTCCAGCGCAAGCCGCGCGGTTCGTTCGACCTCGGGGCCGAAGGCCCACGGCTCCTTGTCGATGCTGTCAACCTCGGTGTGGCCGCGTGCAAAGGGGAGCATTGCGCCGATGCCCATCCATCGCGCGAACATCTCACCGGAGATCGAGCCCTTGAACCCGCCAATGTCCGGCCCCGCAAACGGCTGTCCCGACAGACCCAGATTGAGTGCCATGGTGATGGACCAGTCCACGTGCTCCCACGTCGCGGCGTTGTCACCGGTCCACATCGCTGCGTATCGGTGTCCGCCGATGAAGTTGGCCCGCGTCAGCACGAAGGGACGCCGGTCCGGCCGCGCCCGCAGGATGCCTTCGCGCGTTGAACGGGCCATGAGCATGCCGTAGACGTTGTGATACCGCGCATGGGTCGCCGTGCCACCGAGGTTCTCGTCAGCGCGATGGATGTTGTCCAGCGGCATGGTCCAGCCTTCACCCTCGAAGACGGCCGGCTCGTTCATGTCGTTCCACACGCCGTCAACTCCGACGGCCAGGAAGTCTCTGAAGAGTCCCCCCCACCACGCCCGCACTTCGGCCCGAGTGAAGTCGGGGAACAGGCAGTCGCCGGGCCACACGCGCCCGATGAAGGGCTCGCCCGACGCCGTCTCGACGGACAGGGACCGTTCTCGCATCTCCTTCGCAACCGGATTCTCGTCACGAATGCCCTGCCCGGTGTTGATCATCCACACCGTCTTGAAGTCCATGGCATGCAGCGCCGCGTTGTGCGCCGCCGGGTCGGGAAAGTGCTCTGGATCAAAGGTGAAGTTGAGGTTGTTGTGCATGTAGTGGATGTCATGCCAAATGACATCGCATGGAATGTCACGCTTGCGAAACTCCGACGCCACTTCCTGCGCGCGCCTGTCCGGGAAGTAGGAGTAGCGGCATTGGTGATAGCCCAACGTCCACTTGGGCGGCAACGGCATGCGACCGATCATGTCGGTCAGCCGCTCGATCACCTGTTGTGGCGATCGACCCTCGAAGATGATGACCGGGTGCGATGGACCATCGGCGACGAAGCGGATGCCGTCGCGCAGATCGATGACGCAGCGATACGTCGTGTCCGCGAGCACGCCGTAGGCCGACCCGTCGGCCCGCACCGCGAGCACCCACGGGTGTGACTGGTACAGCGAGTCGAACGCCTCCGTGTAGTTGTACGCGTCGGTGTTCCACGCCACGGTGCGCCTGCCGGTCCGCAGCAGCGGCCCGGCGACCATGCCCGTGCCGTAGAGATCCGTTCCCGGCGCGACGTTGATCTCGACGACCTGCCGCCCACTGTCATCGGTGGAGAACCGCGGCTTCACCGACGGACCGTCGGTCGCCCGGCCGAGCCGCTCGCGGCGGGCGGCATCCTCGAAGCTCAGTGACGGCAGGGCCGCCGCGGCTGCGTCGGCATCACGATCCAGCCGGTAGATGCCAGGCGCCAGCAGCGACACGGCCTGCGCCCACAGGGCCGATGGCGTGACAAGCAGGACGAGCACGACAAGAAGATGCCGAAGTCTCATGACGGCCTCACAAGCTCGAAGTCATCGAAGGAAAACCCTGGGGCAACGACGCACCCGACCAGCGCATAGCCGTGCGGCCCGGGAAGGGGCGCGGCGCGCTGCCAGCATCCGGGCCCGACGACGCACTGGAGCATCGCCTGCTCACGCCATCCGACGCGATGCGCCTCCACGTGCGCTTCGTTCGGCCTGTCACCATCGCCGGCGATCTCCAGCAGCAGGTCGTCACCGCCCTGGTGCAGCCACAGCTCCTCGGAGCGCACCCGATGCCAATCGGACTGCTCACCTGTCGGAAGCAGAAAGAGGATGGACGTGACGACGGATCGCGTCTCGCCGTCGTAGCCGCCATCGAGCGCATCGACGGGGAGTGTGCGCATCGAGCGATGGGTCTCGCGATACCACCCACCCTCGGGATGTCGCTGCAACTCGAGCGACCGAATGAGCGCTTCGTGCTCGCTCATCGATCGCACCAGCGGCACGTGATCTCCGCGAGGCGCCGGCCGAATGCCTCCCCGGTGCGGATGTCCTCCGCCGGAGGATCGTCCTTCTGATCCGACTGCGACATCAGCCCAAGGTAGGAACCGAGCCGGTTGAGCCCCTCCTCGAACTGATTGGGGAGGATCCCGACGTTGGCCCACTGCATGCCGTGCTGGGCGGCGAAGACAGCCATCGTCACAAGTGTGTTGAGCTTGTCGCCGCTGAGCCCTCCGGAGTGGCTGAACCCGGCGGCGACCTTGTCCCGCCAGCCTTGCGTGAACCAAACGTTGCCCGACTCGTCCATGAACCGTTTGAAATCGGCTGTGACAGTACCCATGTAGGTCGGGCAGCCCATCACGATGGCATCTGCGCCGTGCAGACTCTGCCATCCACCCTCGGCCGCGCGCACACCACTGGGCAGTTCGGACGTCGACACGAGCGTGACAGTGCACCCCGCTTCGATCACGCCGCGCGCGATGGCCTCGGCCATCTGCTTCGTTCGACCCGTTTCGGAGTGATAGACGATCGCGATCGTCGGCATGGTCGGCCTCAGTTCAGAGCATCAAGCACAATGCGGTAGCGAGCCTTGCCGGCGCGTAGGTGCTCGAAGGCATCGTTGACCCTGGACATCGGGAACGTCTCCGTGACCGGTGCGATGCCGTGACGACCACAGAACTCCAGCATGGTCGCCAGCATCGCAGGGCTGCCGACGGGGCTGCCCGAAACGGACTTCTGACCCACAAGCAGCGGGAACGCCGGGATCGCCAGCGGCTCCAGCACCGCGCCGACGACGTGCAGCCTGCCCTTGGGCTTCAACGCGTTGATGTAGGTTGGCCAGTCAAGCGTGACGTTCACCGTGGAGATGATGAAGTCGAATGCGCCGGCCGCCTTTTCGAGTTCGCCACTGTCGCGCGAATTGAGGATGTCGTGGGCACCGAGCTGACGCGCCTCCTCGGCCTTGGCCGGGCTGCTGGTGAACGCGGTCACATGGCATCCCCACGCGCTCAGGAAGCGCAGCGCCATGTGTCCCAGCCCGCCGATGCCGATCACACCGACGCGATCCGTCGGGCGGACGCCAAACTGCGCGATCGGGTTGAAGACAGTGATACCGCCGCAGAACAGCGGCCCGGCGCTGGCGGGATCAACACCCTCCGGCAACGGGATGGCGCAGGACCAGTGGGCCCGAACGTGATCAGCGAACCCACCGTGACGTCCAACGATGGTGCCCTGCCCGGTCGGGCACAGGTTGTGATCACCCGACATGCACTGGAAGCATGTCATGCAGCTTCGGCTGAACCACCCGACGCCGACCGTCTGTCCGACCGTGAGGTTACGCACATCACTGCCGACG
>JBCBTA010000368.1:0-3437 GCA_039818905.1 Planctomycetota bacterium | reverse complement strand
CTCCGACTACGACCGCGAGAAGCTCCAGGAGCGTCTGGCGAAGCTGTCCGGCGGCGTGGCCCAGATCAACGTCGGCGCCGGTTCCGAGGCGGAACTCAAGGAGAAGAAGGCCCGCGTCGAGGATGCGCTGCACGCGACCCGCGCAGCCGTTCAGGAAGGCATCGTGCCGGGCGGCGGCGTGTCGTTCATCCGCGCGACGTCGGCCATCGAGCGCAACCGCGAGTGGAAGGCCGTCTTCGGCAAGAAGACGGAAGTCGCCGCGGATGACATCGGTCACGCGAAGTACGACTTCGCCGCGGGCCTCGAGATGGTGCGTCGCGCGATCACGGTTCCGGCGTTCACCATCGCCGAGAACGCCGGCGGCAAGGGCTCGGTCGTGGTCGCGAAGGTGCGCGAGAGCGCGGACGAGACGTTTGGCTTCAACGCTCTGACGCTGGAGTACGGCGACATGCTCAAGATGGGCATCCTGACGCCAGCCAAGGTTGATCGCACCGCCCTGCAGAACGCATCGAGCGTGGCGACCATTCTGCTCACGGCAGACTGCATCATCACCGAGAACCCCGACGCGCAGGACGACCACGCCGCAGCCGCGGCTGGCGCTGGCGCCGGCGGCATGGGTGGTATGGGCGGCGGCATGCCGGGCATGGGCGGTATGGGCGGCATGCCGGGTATGGGCGGCATGGGCTTCTGAGGAGTATCGAATGACCTCATCAGTAATGATCGTCGAATCTCCAGGCGTTGATGACGCGGTTCATGGTCGGGCTGAGGGACCCGCTGTATCCGAGATTCTCAAGGTGCTGGGTGTTGGGACTCTTCACCGAACCGTGTTTGATGAACGGGAACTGCAGACGGCGGCTCAGTTGTTTAACCGAGGTGACTTCAACGTACTGCACATCTCGGCGCATGGATCGGCAGATGGGATCGAGCTTTCCAATGGACACTTCGTCCGCTGGTCTTCACTCTTTGATCTGTTCCACTTGGGCCCAGGTCACATTCTGTCGTTGTCGTCGTGCAACACACTGCAAGAACACAAACTCCTTGACATCGCACGAGCGCTTGACGTGAAGCTTGGAGCAGTGTTTGCATACGATGATGCCGTTACTTGGGCAGATGCCGCGCTGGCTACAGTTCTGTTGATGCGATCTTGGGTCGTAGGCCAAGAGGACTTCAGCCATGTGAGTAGTGCGATGGCATCGGTATTTCTTGCTACCGGTGTTAACGTGCATGGTGCCATCTTCAACAATAGTGATGAGAGTGATCCGCGCACTCACATCGTCCTGTCTGGAAAGGACTGGCTCGAGTCCTATATGCGAGCAGCCTTCGATCACGAAGCGCCAGACATGTATCACAACCTCTTGCGAGATCGAGGGGTCCTCTTCTGTGAGGGTGCAGAACAGCAGGCGGTTGGTGGGCATGGAGACTAGATGAGGCATGTCACAGCAGCATCTCCGCACAGTCGATCTCGGGCGCGAAGACGAGCTTGTCACGTGGCAGGAGTGGTTCAACCGCTCCGCGCGACTGATGGGTCAGCTCGTGGACGACGCGCAGCGGGGCCACCTGGTCTTTCGGGTGACGCTGGCGGATGGGCGGGCCTTTGCCGTGCGGCAGGCGCTCACGCATGTGGCGCGAGGTCGGTGTCAGGTGGATCCGAGCCGCTGGGCTCGGACGAGTGACGATGGATCGAAAGACAGCGCCGCCCTGGGCGCCGCGTGCGACGTGATCACGGGCTACATGCTCGTGGGCACGGGTTCGGACGAGCGCCCGACGGTGGTGAGTGTGCCTCCGACGGAGATCGCCAGCGTGGAGTGCGTGCTGGTGGAGCCCAAGGAGGAGCCGCAGCCTTTCGGGTTTGCGCGTTATGTGGATATGAAGGATCGCCCGGCACTGGAAGAGGTGGAGGAGGAGCTTCATGCCTCCCCGCCGGCGGCGCCGAAGGCGTAGGACGATCACAGCAACCAACCGCGCGCGGACGGACGCGCGCGAGCATTGACAGACGGAGAGACAAAGCGATGGCCGTGAAACCCCTCGAGGATCGTGTGCTGGTGAAGCCCGTTGAGCCGGAGACGATGACGTCCGCCGGTCTGTACCTGCCCGAGAGCAGCAAGGAGCGCCCGGTGCAGGGCAAGATCGTCGCGGTCGGTCCCGGCAAGCGCCTGGACAACGGCAAGCGCGGCGAGATGAGCGTCAAGAAGGGCGACACGGTGGTGTACGGCAAGTACTCCGGCACCGAGGTCGAGATCAAGGGCCAGGAGCATCTGATTCTGCGCGAGTCGGAGCTTCTCGGCGTCGTGGATAGCTGAGAGAAGGCAAGAGGCAGCGGGCAGTAGGCAGTCGGAGAAGGCTGGTCGTGGGCATTCGTTCGTATCCGGATCTGGTGGCTTGGCAGTTGGGTGTGGAGCTCTCGCTCCGCATCTATCGCTGCACGAGTTCCCTTCCTGGTGACGAGCGGTTCGGGCTCGTGAGCCAGCTTCGCCGGGCTGCCGTGTCTGTGCCAAGCAACATTGCCGAGGGCTATGGACGCGGATCCACGAGTGACTACGTGCGTTTCCTGAAAGTCGCTCGGGGGTCTTTGTTCGAGTTGCAGACGCAAGTGTTGATCACCAACAGGCTCGGTTTTCTCGCCGGTGAGGCGTTCGAGCAGTTGGAGGAGAAGTCGAACGAACTTGGCCGCGTCCTCGCCGGCCTGATCAAGAGTCTTGAAAGCGGTGCGAAGGAGCAGCCGGCTCGGCCTACTGCCTGATGCCGAATGCCTCCTGCCTCGCGCCGCTCCGAAGGAGCAAGCGGAATGGCCAGCAAACAGTTGATGTTCCACGACGGCGCCCTGATCGAGATGAAGAAGGGGCTGCAGCGTCTGGCGAAGGCCGTGAAGGTCACGATGGGACCGACCGGCCGCAACGTCGCGATTCAGAAGAGCTGGGGTGGACCCAGCATCACCAAGGACGGCGTCAGCGTCGCGAAGGAAGTCTCACTTCCCGAGCCGCTGGAGAACATGGGCGCCAAGATGGTGATCGAGGTCGCCAAGAAGACCAACGACGAAGCGGGCGACGGCACCACCGCCGCGACCGTGCTCGCCGAGGCGATCTTCGTCGAGGGCCTGCGTCACGTCGCCGCCGGCGCCAACCCCGTTGCGCTGCAGCGCGGGATCAACAGCGCCGCCACCGCCGCGGCTGGTGCGATCGAGGATCTCGCCGTGCCCTGCAAGGGCAAGGCGGACTACAAGAAGGTCGCCACCGTCAGCGCCAACCATGACGAGGAGATCGGTGAGCTCATCGCCGAGGCGATCGCCAAGGTCGGCGCCGACGGCGTGGTCGAGGTTGAGGAGGGCAAGGCCGCCGAGACGACGCTCGATTACGTCGAGGGCATGCAGTTCGACAAGGGGTACCTGTCCCTGTACTTCATGACGGATCCGAAGTCGGCTGAGTGTGTTCTGGAAGACG
>JBCBTA010000367.1:0-3443 GCA_039818905.1 Planctomycetota bacterium | reverse complement strand
CGCCGCAGCGGCCAAGGTCGCTTCGGGCGCCAAGCACATCGAGCAGCTCACCGAGTCGCGCATCCTGATCGAAAACGGGTACGAGCCCAAGGTGACCGCCGAGGATTTCGACTTCCTCGTGCCGCCCGGCACCTTTGGCCTCGAGCATGGCCTGCTCCTCGACTTCGCTATCGCGATCTTCGAGTTCACGCTGGTCGTCCTCATTCTCGCCTTGCATCGACGGCGGTACATCTGGCTGCTCACCGCCCTCGTCTTCAGCGGCTTCTTCGGCTACGCACTCAATCGCACGCTCGCCGGTCAGTCCTGCGGCTGCTTCGGCGTCCTGTGGGAGCCCCCCAAGGGGCTGACGCTCGTGCTTGACGCGGCGTTCGTCCTGGGCGCACTGCTGCTGGCCCGCATGCGCGGCACCTGTCCACGCGTCGTTCTGGTCGCAGGTGGACTCTCTCTGGCGTCAGTCGGCGCGGGCTACGTCTATGCGATGCAGACCGATCCAAGCCAGACGGACAGCGTCCTGCCGGATGTTGTCAAGCCTTCGGCCGAGGACGCGCAGTCGGTGGACCCAGTCCAGCCGCAGGTCGAGACGCGCAGCGCCGGTGAGCGACTGGTGGCGTCTGACTTCCTCGCAGACATCCGTGATGCCGGCCGGGACGATCCTGCGTGGTACATCTTCATCTGGGATCCCACGTGCACGACCTGCACCATGCTGCAGCCGATCGTCGAGATCGAAGGCATGCAACTCGCCGATGAGGGCAGCCCGCTCCTGCAGGTGCGTCAGCTGCTCAAGGGTGACATCGAGGCTGAGACGGGCATCCGTGAGTTCGATTGGGATCTGTCTCCGACAGTCCTCATCGTGCAGAACGGTTCGATCATCGCGGAGTTCGGTGATATGGACACGCTGATGCCCAACGCCGTCCGCGACAATCTGCTCAACGGTGAGCCGATCGGATCAGAGCCCTAAGTCGTGCGCATGCTCCGCAACGCGCCGCTCTTCGTCGCCGCCGTCATTGGCGTGCTCGTGCTTGGGCTCCTCGGATCGATCAATTCGCTGCTGCGCAGCTCCATTCCGACGCTTGACGGCACACGCTGGGTGTCGGGGCTCGGGGAGTCGGTTGAGATTGCCCGTGATGCACGAGGCGTCCCGGTCATCCGCGCGGCAACGGTGAACGACGCCGCCTTCGGGACCGGCTTCGTTCACGCCCAGGATCGCTTCTCCAGAATGGACATCCTGCGGCGACTCGCCAGCGGCGAACTGGCTGCGTTCGGGGGCGCGTCGCTTGTGAACTTCGACATCCAACTCCGCACTGCGCGCATGGGTGAGGCTGCGGATCGACTCATTGCCGATGCATCTCCTGAGCAGCGGGCCCTACTCGAGGCGTACGCCGCGGGCGTGAACGTGGGTCTCGAGTCACTCGGCGCCCGCGTGCCGGAGCATCTCCTGCTCGGTATCACACCCCGCCCTTGGGAAGCCCGTGACTGCGCACTTGCCTATCTGGCGATGACCTACCAGCTGTCCCGCTTCGGTGATGTCGATCGCGGGCTCGATGTCATGCACCGGACGCTGCCCGAGCCTCTCGTCGAGTTCCTGACACCGACGCGGACGCGTTTCGATGCACCGATGCTGACCGACACAGCGGCCATCGCGCCGCCGGCGGCCATCCCGGGTCCAGACGTCATCGATCTGCGCGCGCTGCCGACGCGAGTGAGTGAGCGTCGCTCGGCGTTTCGTCCAATCCTGACCCCCGGCTCGAACAACTGGGCGGTTGGTGCCACGCGCAGCCGTGACGGAAGAGCGATCCTGGCCAACGACATGCATCTCGGTCTGCAGGTCCCCGGCACGTGGTACCACCTGCAACTCGAGATCGGTGATCGACGTCTCGTCGGTGTCTCCTTCCCCGGTGCGCCGGGCATCGTTGTCGGGAGCAACGGCGATGTTGCCTGGGGCTTCACCAATGTCGGGGGCGACTTCATCGATACCGTGGTCGTCGAGACACTGCCGGGCGATCCCACGCGCTATCGCGTACCGGGCGGTTCGGAGCCCTTCGAGCAGATCGTCGAGACCATCGAAGTGCGGGGCGGTGCTGCCGTGGAGCACACCCTGCGCATGACGCGCTGGGGAGCCGTCACCGGCGAGGATGATCTCGGGCGTCCACTTGTGCAGGTCTGGACGGGCACGCAGCCCGGGCGCATGAATCTTGCCATCTTCGATCTGCCCAACGCTCGGTCGCTGGAAGAGCTGATCGACGCTGCGCGCACGTGGAAGGGCCCACCCCAGAACATCGCGATGGCATCCGCCGATGGCCGCGTCGCGTGGGTGCTTGCCGGAGACCTGCCGCGCCGCGTAGGAATCGACGGACGCCGGGCGGCATCGTGGGCGTCCGCCGGGACGGGGTGGTTTGGCGTGCTTCCGGAAGAGATGCGTTCCAGTGCGGTCGATCCAGATGCAGACATCATCTTCTCCGCCAACAACCGCACCATGGGTGCTCCCGAAGCATCCATCATCGGGCGCAACTGGGGGCTCGGCGTGCGGGCGGCCCGCATCGCCCAGGTCCTGCAGACCTCGGACGGGATCGATGAGCGGACCATGCTTGCCCTGCAGCTCGACGCCACTGCGCCGCTCCACCAGGCGTACGCGAACGTCCTGGGCCCGCTTCTCCCGCGCGATGACGACGAGTTCGCGGCGCTCCTGGAGTCCATCGAGTCCTGGGACGGCACGGCCAATGCAGATCAACGTGGCTTCCTCGCGATCGAGGTTCTTCGCCAGGAACTCGTGACGCTGACGCTCGATCCACTGATCGAGCCGTGCCTCAAGGTCGATCCGGACTTCTCGTACTTCTGGCAACAGCGCGACGAGGTGGTGTTGCGGCTGCTGGAAGAGCAGCCACTGCATCTGCTCTCCCCGGAGTTCGCGTCCTGGGCTGATCTGGTCCGCCGTGCATGTGATGAGACTGTGCGCATCCTCGACCAGCGCTACCGCGGCCTCTCGACGCACTGGGGACAAGCCAACCGCGCCGCGATCGAACATCCGGTGGCGCGCCTCGCAGGTCCGCTGGGAGAGCGGTTCCACATGCCGCGGCATGAGCAGGGGGGGCATTGGTACACCGTCCGTGTCTCGGGGCGGTCCTTCGGTGCCAGTCAACGCCTCGTCGTCAGTCCCGGCCATGAGGAGGATGGCATCCTGCACTTGCCTGGGGGCCAGTCGGGGCACTTCCTCTCGCCGCACTATGCCGACGGGCATGCGGCGTGGCGCGACGGCGATCCAACGCCGCTGCTGGCCGGCCCCGCTGTCCACACGTTGAGGCTGGTGCCCCACGCTGGGCAGACGCCCTGACTTGCCTGAGGCGGCGGGGACGGTATCCTTTCGGGCTCGCCGTCGTGGGCTTCCCGCCGCGGCAGGTCGGGCGTATGGCGCAGTTGGCTAGCGCGCGTCGTTTACATCGACGAGG
>JBCBTA010000366.1:0-3448 GCA_039818905.1 Planctomycetota bacterium | reverse complement strand
CGTCGTCTCGAGATCCCGGTGACGCTCGTCGAGCAGCCTGAGTAGACGCGCGGGCCAACCCCAACTCGCTACACTCGTCCGTTCGGGAGATGCCCGGGAACGCCAAGGGAGCAGCCTCAGCAGTCATGTCGAGGGAAGGTCATACATTCGGCAGCGACTTTCGCGTGTTCTTTCTGCGCGGGCTGGCGATCCTGCTGCCGTCGATCGTCACGCTGGCGCTGCTCGCCTGGGCCTATGGCTTCCTGAAGGACAAGGTGGCCGAGCCGATCAACGCGGGTGTGCGCACCGTGGTGATCTGGGGCGGGCCGCGCGTCATCGGCGAATCGAACATGCCGGCGTGGTATCGGATCTCGGATGAGGAGATCGAGCAGGCCCGGGCAACGATCCGCCCGAGGCCCGGTCCCGAGGTGGATCTGACGCCGCGGCTGCGCTCGGAGAACTTCGAGCAGGTGTGGCGCGAGCACTGGTACCTGCAGGGGATCGGCTTCGTCGTGGCGCTTGTCTTGGTGTATCTGGCGGGCGTGCTGGTCGGCAACTACCTCGGACGCAAGGTCTATGCGCGGGTCGAGGGGTGGCTGGTGCGCTTCCCGGTGATCAAACAGGTGTATCCCAACGTCAAGCAGGTGACGGACTTCCTGCTGGGGGGCAATGAAGGAAAGCGCAAGCTGCCGACCGGTCGCGTGGTGCTCGTGGAGTATCCCCGCCGCGGCATTTGGACGGTCGGCCTAATGACCGGCGAAACGCTGCGCTCGATTCAGGAGATCGCCGGCGCACCCTGTGTGACCATCTTCATCCCGTCGAGCCCGACTCCGTTCACGGGGTATACGATCACGGTCCCGGCGGACGAGGTCTGGGAGCTGCCCATCTCGATGGACGAGGCGATTCGATTCGTGGTCAGCGGCGGCGTGCTCGTGCCACCGTCTCAGGCGGTCGAGGAGACGCCGCGGATTCGTCGAGCGGGGACGGACTTGGCAGCCGGGCCTGCGGGCGCGATGATGAGCAAACACGGAAGGCCGGATGAGTCCGGTGAATGATCCGGTGGAGAAAGGGAGACGCGGCGATGCGGATTGATGTTTCGGGAAAGCACCTGGATGTGACGTCGGCGATCGAGGAATACGCTGACACCAAGTGCTCGAAGCTCCCGCGCTACTACAACGGCGTGCAGTCAGTCGAGGTCATCCTCGAGCAGCCGCGTCACGAGCAGTTCGAAGTTGAGCTGCGCGTTGACGTCGAGAAGCACGACACCTTCGTCTCGCATGCCGATGGTCAGGATCTCTACAAGTGCATTGACTCCAGCGTTGACAAGATGGTGCGTCAATTGACGGACTTCAAGGAGCGGCTGAAGAACTCCAAGCGCTGAAGCAGACGGTGAGGAATTCGATTCCATGAAACTGTGCGACATTGTTGCTCGAGATGCGATTGTTGCTGGTCTGTCCTCGACGTCCCGTGACGAAGTCATCGCCGAACTGATCGACGCGCTGATCGGGGCGAGCGTGGTTTCGGCCGATCTGCGCCAGGATCTGATCGACGCCGTGCTTGAACGCGAGCGGAAGGGCTCGACCGGATTCGGCAAAGGCGTTGCCATTCCGCACGTGAAGCTCAGCGGCGTGGAGAAGATGGCGTGCGCCGTCGGGGTCAGTGAGAACGGCATTGACTTCAATGCGCTGGACAAGAACCCGGTCTACTCCGTGTTCCTGCTGCTCAGCCCGGCCGACGACCCGGAGCAGCACCTGCGGGCGATGGAAATCGTGTTCAAGAATCTCAGCCAGGACAACTTCCGGCGGTTCCTGCGTCAGGCGTCGGCCGTCGATGATGTCTGGACGCTGCTCGAAGACGCGGACAACCAGCAGCTCCCCGCGTAAGGACGCTGCGCCCGGCGCTTGCCGGTGGCGAGGAGACGAGCTGTGTCGCAGCGCGTGACAACCCGCGTCACGATCAAGAACCGGCTCGGTCTGCACGCGCGCCCGGCGATGACATTCGTTGATCTCGCATCCACGTTCAGCGCCAAGGTCACGGTGCATCGACTCGACGCCGCCGATGAGCACATCGACGGAAAGTCGATCATGCAGGTCATGATGCTCGCGGCGACACAGGGCACGGAACTCGAAATCGCCGCTGAGGGCGAAGACGCCGAGGATGCCTGCGCCAAGCTCAAGCACTTGGTTGACAGCGGCTTCGGCGAGGACTGATCGCTACTCCATCAATGGCAGTTCGCGCTCATCGACGCGCTGGATCTGTGCACCGACCGCCTCCAGCGTGCGCTCCATCCGGTGATAGCCACGGTCGAGGTGGTAGACGCGCCGGACCACGGTGCGGCCCTTGGCGGCGAGGCCCGCAAGGACGAGTCCGGCCGAGGCCCGCAGGTCGCTGGCCATCACCGGTGCTCCGATCAGCTCCGGCACGCCGCTGACGACGACCGTCGGGCCCTGGCGGTACAGCTGGGCTCCCATGCGGGACAGCTCGGCAACGTGCAGGAAGCGATCGGGGAAGATCCGTTCGGTGATGGTGCTGTTGCCGTTGGCCAGGGCGAGCAGTGTCATCGTCTGGGCCTGAACGTCCGTCGGGAAGCCCGGGTGCGGCTGCGTCGTGATGTGCACGGGCGTCGGGCGTTCTGGCGCCCAGACCTCGCACGTCGATCGCATCGCGTCGGCGCCCGGCGACATGTCCGGCTCGATCCGGACGCCGGCGCGGCGGAGATGATCCTCCACGGCCATCAGCGCATCGCGCGGACAGTTGGTGATTGTGAGCCGGCCACCGGTGACGGCCGCGGCGACCATGTACGTCCCGGCCTCGATCCGATCGGGAATCACCTCGTGCTCGGTGCCCTGCAGTTCCCGAACGCCCTCGATGATGATCCGCGGCGTGCCCGCCCCCTCGATCTGCGCGCCCATCTTGATCAGCAGCCGGGCGAGGTCCGTCACCTCGGGTTCGCAGGCGGCGGACTCGATGACGGTTTGCCCCTCGGCGAGAACGGCGGCAGACAGGACATTGGCGGTACCGAGAACCGTGGGGCCGAAGGGGCCGCCCAGGAAGACGCGCGCACCGCGGAGACGGCCGCCCGAGGGTGCTCTGCCAATGATGTCGCCGGAGTCCAGGCTGAACTCGGCGCCGAGGGCCGCGAGGCCGCGCAGATGCAGATCGACGGGACGATCGCCGATGGCGCAGCCGCCGGGCATGGAGACGCGGGCGTAGCCGCGTCGGGCGAGCATCGGTCCGAGAACGCTGATGCTGGCCCGCATGGTGCGCACGATGTCGTATCGGGCGTGCGAAGCGGTCTCGTCGCGCGACTCGAGCCGGATGCCATCTTCTATATCCGTGCCATCGCAGCCCAGTTCCGTGAGCAGGCGTCGCATGTTGCCGACGTCGGCGAGTGCGGGGATGCCACGAAGCGTGACAGGGTGCGGTGTGAGCAATGCCGCGGCGAGCTGGGGCAGGGCCGCGTTCTTGG
>JBCBTA010000365.1:0-3450 GCA_039818905.1 Planctomycetota bacterium | reverse complement strand
GTCGAGGCCAATCACGTCCATGTGCTGCGGAACTACGAGCAGTCCCTGCGCCATACGAGCGAACCACTCAGCAGCGTTCGACTGGCCCGGAAAGCCGAGACGCTCTTTGCACTGGGCCGATACGACGATGCGATCTCCCAGGCCCGCAAGCTCCCGGAGACCGAGACGGGCAGACGTCACGAACTGCTCAAGCAGATCGTCGATCTCGGGATGGATGCGTCGGCGTCGGGGGCGGAGCGAGCTCGCGCGCTGGACGTGCTTGCGGAGCTGCGCAACGACCCGCAGCTCACCGACGAAGATCGCGTCTGGACCATCGTTCGCCAGTCGCGCATCAGCCTTCGTGCCGGCTATCCGGAGGAGGCGCTGCGGCGGGTGCTCCCCGAGATCCAGCGGCTGCAGTCGCGCTTGACGCCAGAAGGCGCAGAGCTGTTTGTCGTGCTCGGCGAGGCGTACCTCGAACTGGGGCACATCGAAGAGGCCCGAAAGCACCTGGAGCGGGCCTCGGAATTGCTGCCTGGCATGACCGAGGCGGCGGCCCGGGCGCAGGTGCTGCTCGCGCGCGTCGATCGTGCGACGGAGGAGATCGAGTCGGCCCGCGATCGCTACGCCCTCGTCGCAAGCTCATTTCCCGAATCCGGCGTCGGCACAGAGGCATGGCTCGGCATGGGGGAGACCGAGGCGGAACTCGGCAGGCCTGAGGAATCGCTGGAGGCGTACGCCCGAGCGGTTGACACCATGTCCCGCGTCCGGTCGGAACTGGTCTCAGTCGAGCGTGCCGCGTCCAGCCTCGCGCAGCGTCATCGCGAGCGCTACGAGCGGGGCGACTACGAGACATCGCTCCGATACGCCCTGCTGGTCGAGCGGCTGTATCTGAACGGCGATCCGCCACCGGCCGATGTGCTGCGTCTTGCCGATACCCATCTTCAGTTGGCGGAGAAGCTGCTCGACGGCGCCGCCCGGCGTCCCGATGGCATGCTCGACCTGTCGGAGACCGATCCGAACCTCCTCGAACGGGCCCGTCGCCACTTTGCCGACGCAGGATCGAACTTCGCGCGGCATGCGCGACTTGCGCTGCTCGGTGATCCCGAGGCGTCCGCCGACTCGCTTTGGTACGCAGCTGATGCCTACGATCGCGCGGGTGATCTCGAGCAGGCAGCGGATCTTTTCGCCGAGTACGTCGAAGTACGGCACGACGATCCGCGCGAGGTCGAGGGGCGATTCCGACTTGCGCGCACCTTCCAGGCCCGAGGCGACTACGCGACCGCGAAGCAGATCTTCGAGGAGATCATCACCGAGAACCCGACCTCGACGGAGGCGTATCGCAGCTACGTGCCTCTCGCACAGTGCGCGATGCTCAATCATGAGAGCCCCGACTTCCAACTCGCGGAGGATCGACTGCTGCAGGTCGTCGGTGGCGAGATCTTCGAGCCGACCGCGCCGGAGTTTCGGTCCGGCCTGATCGAGCTTGGGCAGATGTACCGGCGACTCGGCCGCTATCCCGAGGCCATCCAGCGGCTGGAAGAGGCGCTGGACAGGTATCCCGAGCATGCCGCAGACAGCAGCTTCTTGTTCCATCTCGCTGATGCCTATCGCCTCTCGGCAGCGGAGATTGGCGAGCGCCTCGGCACGGCGATGCCTGAGAGCGAGCGACAGGAGCTTCGCGGCATCCGAGAGCTTCGACTCGGTCGATCGCTCGAGTTGTACGAGCGAACGCGCCAGTTGCTCGAGGACAAGGACGCCCGTCGCTTGACGGATCTCGAACGCATCATGCTCCGCAATGCCACCTTCTATCGGGGGGATTGCGCGTACGACCTCGGCGAACACTTCGCGGACTTTCCCGACATCGCCTCCGGTCACTTCGAAGAGGCAATCCGCTACTACGACGCCGCCGCCCAGCGGTACTCGCAGGACCCGGCCTCCCTCGTCGCGATGATCCAGATCGTGAACTGCTACGCGGCGCTGCAGAAGTGGCGCGAAGTGCGCACTGCGCATGAGCGGGCTCGGGCTCGCCTGGCTGAGCTGCCGCAGGAGTCGTGGGAGGGCGCTGAGGCACCGATGGATCGACGCTACTGGGAGCGGTGGCTGGAGACGTCGGTCGCACTGGACGAGATGGCATCCGCCACAGAGCGCTGACTCGGCCGGTTCCGTGCGCAAAAAACTCATCCTCTGCAGACCTTGCAGCCGAAACCCATGCACAGAGGCGGCAGGAGGCCGCCCCGGCTCGTGATGGCGAGGTCAGGATGACCGCAGGTAATTCACATGACGCGCCCGGTGCGGACTTCGGCCCGCACCAGAACCCCGATGTCTGGGGACCTCGCCTCGTGCGTGTCCTCGAACGTCAGGTCGGGCTGTATCGGCAACTGGACGAGCTTGGCGATGAGCAGAGCAAGATGGTGCGCGACGGCGATGCCGATCGCCTGATCGGTCTGCTCGCACGCCGCCAGGAACTCGTTGACCAGGTCACCGAGCTCAATCGAGATCTCGAGCCCTTCACGGCACAGTGGGACGTGCTGTCGGAGCGACTGCCGGCACAGCATCGGCAGACCGTGCAGGGGTTCATTGCGCAGCTGGACACGCTCGTGGAGACGATCACGAAGCGCGATCAGGCAGACCACAGTGCTCTCGAGGAGCGCCGCGGCGCGCTTGCGAGCAGCATGGGCTCGGTCGGACGGTCCAAGCAGGCGATCGCGGCGTACGCGAGTGCTCGTTCGCGGGCGCCGCGCTACCAGGATACGGAGGGCTGACATGTCGGCGACTGCCGCGGGTCCTCCACAAGCCACGCCGCCAGCCGTCGCTGAGACGAAGCTGAATGCGAGTGATCTCGCCGAGTTGATGGCGACGTTCAGCGCGGCATCCGATCAGCTTCAGGCGACGCATGTGCGCCTGCAATCGGAGGTGGAGCGGCTTCGGGGTGAGCTGCTCGAGACCAAAGGGCAGTTGCGGCGTGCCCAGCAGCTCGCCGCACTCGGCGAGATGGCGGCGGGCATCGCCCATGAAATTCGCAATCCGCTCGGCTCCATCAAGCTCTACTGCAGTGCGCTCATCGATGATCTCGGCCCCATGCCGCAGCAGCAGGGCATGGCGAGAAAGGTCGCGGGCGCGGTCGATCGGCTCAACGCAGTCGTGGGGGACGTGCTCGCATTCTCGCGAGAGATGAAGGTGAGCAAGATTGCCACTTCGACGCACGAGCTGCTCGATCTCGCGGTGGAGTGCTGCGAGGGTGACGCCGCGATGTTCGAGGTGCAGTTCGACTGCGCCTACCGCCGCCGCACAGATACACCGGCGTGGTGCGACGCGACGCTGATGCGCCAGGCCCTGGTCAACGTCATTCGAAACGCGTGCGAAGCCGCGTCGGAGTCTTCCGGGCAGCGGCGGTAGGCGCAGTCGAACTGCACCTCGAACATCGCGGCGTCACCCTCGCAGCACTCCACCGCGAGATCGAGCAGCTCG
>JBCBTA010000364.1:0-3472 GCA_039818905.1 Planctomycetota bacterium | reverse complement strand
GCGCGGCCGGCGGCGCAGCTGCGACAACCGATCATCGATGCTCGCGCGCAGGGACTCGACATCGATCGGACGTCCCTCGACGGTGAGCATGAGCTCGGGTGCGTCGGCCTCGAGCCGGGCAAGTCGTTGGCGGGCCCGAACAGGCCGGTCGTTGTCGAGCATCACTGTCAGCAGACGCCCGGCAAGCTCACCGAACTCGACTTCAGGTGTTCCAGTCAGTGCACCTGCGGCAGTCAGGCCCTCTTCGAGACAGAAGATGGCGAGCTGTGGGCGTCCGTCGTCGGAGTGACGCTCGGCGGCCTCGACCCACGCCCGCGGCGTCGAATTCGCGACGGGGTACTGACGCGCGACGCGCTCGAAGTCGGCGGCGCTCCCGCTGCTGCCCAGCTGCGCCAGTGCCCGCCGCGCCTCTGCGTCGTAGGCCGCGTACACGGTGGGGCCGTCGATCCGCACCAGTCGGCGCAGCCGACGTGTCGCCGCGGCTTCGGCCGGGAGCGTCGTCGCGCCGGACCGGAAGACGATCGGCGCGAGGACCGGCGACGCAAGAACCTCCTGATACCGCTCGACGGCGCGGGGGCCCTGGCCGATGCTCTCATAGAAGTCGCCCGACACCATGAGGTAGGCAACCTGTTGATCCGGCTCGATGGCCACGCGGGCCATGCGATCGATCAGCGACTCGCGAAGGTCATCACTGACGTCGGGTCCGAGCGGGGTGTCCGGAGCGGGCTCGATCATGCCGAGCAGCGCATCGAACAGCCGGTGCTGATCGCGCTCCGATTCGGGCGCCAGCGGATCGCGCTCGATGGCCCGCAGCGCATGATCGACCGCTTCCACGATGCGCTCATGCCGACCTGCGCGGAACGATAGTTCTGCGTATGTGATCGCCGGAGCAGCACGGCGGGCATCCTGGTCCATGCGATCGCGCAGCAACGCCTCGGCAATCTCCCACGAGAGATAGGTGTGCAGACGCGTGTCGTCCACGGCGATGATCTGGCCCTGCGATGCAACGATGTTGCCCGGGGCGTCGAGGGTGATCAAGGGATGCTCGGGTACTTCGGGGACGTCTTCAGGACGCAACTCGGGCGCAACGACACGCACGCCCTCGACAGTCGGGACGAGCAGGCGATCGCCCGCAAGCAGCACCCGCCCGCGAATGCCGACGCCGGGGAACGTCGCGATGATCTGCGGCCGGCGATCGCGCAGCGCATCGAGCGGCACGGCGGTGATGGTGTCATTGCCGACACCGATGAGCAGGCCTCCGGCGACCAGCAGGTAGTTGGGGCGCTCGAACCGACCGGCATTGACCTGTCGCTCGATGCGTCCCGTCGCAGCGTCAAGCATGAGCACGCGATCACGCCCGGGGCTCAGTAGGAACAGGTGATCGCCGTGACGCACGGGCTGGTTGCCGCCCCAGGGTCCCGGCCGCTCAGCGCGATGATCGAAGTCTCGCGGCATGCGACGGATCCACTTCAGCCTCCCGGTCGCGGACTCGACGGCCGCGATGATGCCGATGCGGTCTGCCCGATACGTCACGCCCTCAGACGTCAGCGGCGCATCCGCCGCCTCCGGGACCAGGGCCCACGGCACGAAGCCGATGCTGCCGAGCGAGCGGTGCCACTTGAGCTGACCGGTTGCGAGATCGAAACCGACCAGAGAGACGCTGAGCAGCCGCTGCCGCGTGACTTCACGGATCGCGGCGAGGATGACGGTGTCCTGATCGACGATGGCCGGTCCGCGCAGATCCGCGCCATCGAGTGCGGGCTCGCCCATTTCACTGATGGATGTGCGCCAGATGAGCACGCCCGTATTCGGATCAAGTGCGCACAGAGCCCGCTCGCGTGCGTTCTGGCTTCGCACCGAGAGACCGGTGAGCGTCACGATGTAGGGATCGGCGAAGACGACGCTGTTGACGTCCTCCACACCGATGCGCCCAGTGACACCGCCGCCGCCCTCGATGGTGCCGATGATGCTTGTGCGCCACTTGCGCGTGAGCGTAAAGCGGTCCCACGCTGAGATGGTCTCGCTGTCGTTGACGTACACGACATCGTCCGCCAGCATCGGCACAGCGTGGAGCACGCGGGCCAGTTCCGGGATGCTCCGCCGCGTCTCTTCGTTCTGCAGCCGGCGTACGCCGTCGATCGGCTCGCCCATGCGACGGGATGCCAGCGGCTTACTGACGATGCCATCGAGATCGACCTGTGGTCCGACCTGGAAGGGCGTCCGGCCGCTGCGCACGTCGGGCGCGCTCGGACGGCGGCGGTCCTTGAGCGGTTGCAGATTGGCTTCGGTTCGCCACCTGTCAACGATGCGCCATCGCTGCTCGGCGTACGTCTCATCTCGAATCGCCATGTAGGAGGCGACCTGCTCAAGAAGCTGCGCCGCCGCTGAAGCTCGCTCGCCGGTGCGCTGCGGGTGAGAATCGAGCTGCATGAGTGTCAACCATGCGCCGGCGAAGGCTGCGTCCTCGAGGCGATGCTGCGCGACCTGCATGGTGGCCTCGAAACCGGCCGGGGTCATCAGGCGCGTCCGTTCAACTTCGCGTGCGGCGCCGGTGCGGAGCATCGCATCCGCCCGCGGTCCCTCGAGTTCGGCGTAGCGCTCCAGAAGCCTCGTGTTGGCCCACAGCGCGGTGTGCACCGCGCTGCGCGTCGGAACGAACAGATCCTCGTCCGCCCTGTCGGGAACCACGAATTCCGCCTGCTCGTCGAGGAGGGCCTGGAGCACACGGACGGCTTCATCCCAGTTGCCGACGGAGGCAAGCTCGCGGGCGCGGGAGATCCCTTCCGCGGCGGAGGGCGAGTCGTCCACGTAGACGGGGCTGGCTTGCCGCGCCTGCAGCGGCGCCGCATGCCCGAAAACGAGCGCGAGGACCACCAGGAGGAGGTGTGAGGCGGACAGGCGTCGGCGCTTATCGGCTGCGTGCATACATGAATCTCCCACCGAAGTGTACGGGTGGCCAGCCGACGGACTCATCTCGGCCTCTCCGTCATCCGATACCGACCCGGCACGCGTCCGTTCCGGGCGTGCGGGATGCCCAGATGTTCACCAAGACAGCAGCGATGTCGGTTCCCTGGTCGCTCCGTGAGCGAACAGCGCCTCCCAGTGAGGCAGTGCTGGCGGCGGCGCGGCGGGTCCAGCTCGTCATCGTCGCTGTCCTGCTCATGGGCTTCGCTGATCTCGCGTGCACGGTCATCTACATGACGCATATCGGTCTGCTGGAAGCCAATCCTCTGGCCCGATTCATGATCGAGCTCGGTGGCCTGCGCCAGCTCGTCCTCTTCAAGCTCGCCACCATGGTCGTCAGCAGTGGCTGCCTGTACCTCGCTCGGTTCCATCGAACGGCCGAACCGATGGCGTGGACGTGCGCCGCCATCCTGCTGCTGCTCACCATCCACTGGGTGAACTACAACGAGCGCATCCCATCGCTGACGCGCGAGATCAACATCATCGCATTCAGCGATCCAACCATGAG
>JBCBTA010000363.1:0-3503 GCA_039818905.1 Planctomycetota bacterium | reverse complement strand
CGATGTCGAGCAGCTTCTCGATATCGCCGACCGCACACTTGGGCAGGACCATCCGATGGGGGAGGGGCGGATCGCCCGTGCCCGTGCGCACCTCGAGCAGCAGGTGGACGGAGAGATGCCGACGAGCGACGGCGCGACGCCGCCGCCGGAGCTTCGTGGCGGCGCGGTCGGTGCTGTGCTGGGCCCGGGCTCCAATGTTGGCCGCTACACCATCGAGCGGCTGCTGGGTGAAGGCGGCATGGGCGCGGTGTACGCCGCGACGCAGCAGCGCCCCAAGCGAACTGTCGCACTGAAGCTCATCCGCCCGGGCTACGCGACCGCCAAGATGCTGCGCCGCTTCGAAGTCGAGTCCGAGTTGCTCGGACGCCTCAAGCACCCGGGCATCGCGCAGGTCTACGACGCTGGTGTGGCGCAGACGCCCCACGGCGAGCAGCCTTTCTTTGCCATGGAGCTTGTCGAAGGCGTCGAGCTGACGAAGTACGCCGAGCGGGAGCAGCTCGGAACGCGCAGTCGTCTGGAACTGATCGCGAAGATTGCCGACGCCGTGGAGCACGCGCACCAGAAGGGCGTCATTCATCGTGATCTGAAGCCGGGAAACATCCTGGTGGACGCCTCCGGGCAGCCGAAGGTGCTCGATTTCGGCGTCGCGCGATCAACGGATCTCGACATTCAGACAACGACCATGCAGACCGATGTTGGCGCTCTCATCGGCACCGTCAGTTACATGAGTCCTGAGCAGGCTTCGGGGGATCCGACTGCACTGGACACGCGCAGTGATGTCTACGCACTGTCGGTCGTGGCGTATCAGCTTCTTGCCGGGCGCCTGCCGTATGACCTCGGCCACAAGATGATTCACGAGGTGGTGCGGATCATCCGCGAGGATGATCCGACGACGCTGTCATCGGTGAACCGGACGCTTCGGGGCGATGTCGAGACGATCATCAGCAAGGGGCTGGAGAAGGAGCCGGGGCGCAGGTATCAGTCTGCCTCGGAACTTGCTGATGACATTCGGCGCTATCTGCGCGATCAACCGATCGCGGCACGCGCTCCGAGCACGATGTATCAGCTCGGCAAGTTTGCGCGGCGGAACAAGACGCTCGTCGGCGGAACGGCAGCCGTCTTCGTGGTGCTGCTGGTCGGCACGATCGTCTCCACGACATTCGCAATCCGCGCCGAGGATGCACGCGTTGAAATGGCGACGGCGCTGGACGAGCGTGATCGATCGCTTGCGTTGGAGAACGAGGTCAACGAAGAGTTGTACGTCGCAAACTCCTTCCTGCTGTCATTCTTCGGCTACCTGTCGCCCAAGGACATCGGTCTCGCGTTCATGGACCATCAGGAGCAGCAGCTTCGCACCAAGATGAGGGGTGCAGGAGCCTCGGAAGCGGAGATCGAAGCTGCGACCCAGTTGCTCGGTCGGTTCGTGGACGAGGGCTGGGCCACGGAGGTCGGACGAGCGGTGCTGAAGGAGGAGTTCGCCGATCGCGCGATGATGGGCGCCGAGATGGATCTCGCAAGCTACCCGCGCGTGCAGGCGAACGTGCTGCGCTCGATCGCACATCTCTATGGCCAACTTTCGTCTCCGGACGAAGGCGTCGCGGCTCGGCGACTGGCCATCGAGGCGATGGTGCTCAGTGGCGAGGCGGAGGAGACCATCAACGGGCAGCGCGGCCCCCTGGCGATGGCCCTCGTGATGGCAGGACGCTACGAAGAAGCGCTGCAGGAGATCGATGCGATGGGCGGCGCCGAGGCGGCCCTCGATACCAGGCATGCCTACGGCCACGCGCTGGCGCGCGCCGTCGGCCTCTACCTGTACGAACAGCGCCGCAATGCTGAAGCGGAGCCCTACCTTCGGGCCGCATTCGATGCGCTGGCCCTGGAGTTTGGTGAGACCTACGGCAACACGATGCAGATGATGGGCATGCTCGCCAACGTGGTGCGCAAGCAGGGGCGGCTCGAGGAAGCCGAGGTGCTGTTCCGCGATCTCCTGCGGTTGCAGGAGGAGACCTACGGCGAGGGTCACCGTACGACCATTGTGCCCCGCGCCAATCTCAGCATGTTGCTGGTGCAGATGGGTAGCCCGGAGGAGGGTGAGGCGATGATCCGAGGGGTCATCGAGGATGGCTCCACGGAGTGGGGGGCTCGTTCCTGGGCGGTTGGCAACATGCACGGCAAGCTGGCCGAGACGCTCGCGGCCCAGGGCCGCTACGCCGAAGCACAGCGCGAGCTGGACGTCGCCTACGCCCTGCATGTCGAGCAGCTCGGGACAGCGCACCATCGGACGCTCGAAATCGTCGAGCTGTGCGCACGCATCCACGACGAGTGGCACGCAGTGGCTCCCGGCGATGGGCACGACGTGACGGCCGCGACATGGCGCGCCTTGCTGCAGCAGGAGTAGTCACGGTCATGCGCCTGCGCGCGACACCGCCGCGTCCCACGAGTGAGACGCGGCGGTGAAGGAGCCCGAACCAATTGGGCCCATCGATGCATCAGTGACGCCGACTTACGGGCGGACCCACTCGATGACCACGTTGTTGATGCTGAGCGTCGAGTTACCCGGCCAGACCCCGCCGTTGACCGGGAAGATGCGGAGCATGTACGTGCGGTCGGTCTGGATGAGGGAATTGCCGACAATCGTGTCGGAGGTGTAGCCCGAGCCGGTGGTGATCATGTTGAAGCCCAGTCCGTTTGCCGTGCCCGCGCCGTTGGTCTTCGTGAGGATCTCGCAGCGCAGATTCCCGGCGACGTCATCGCGGTAGTACACGGTCATGGACTGGATGCGTGCGCCCACGGGGATGTTGACCGGGGCGACGACTTCATCCGTCCCCGACACCGCATAGACACCGCCGCCCCAGCTGTTGCGGACCTGCGTGCCTGTGAAGTTGCCCACGAAACTGCCTGGCCCGAGGCGAAGCTGCTCGGTCGTCGAGCCGTAAGCCGCGGTCGTCTGCACGGTGCCGTCGGGGAACTTCACGCCGCCGGCCGTCGTCTCGATGACGCCGTTGACGGTCAGTGGCGACGTCGGGTTCAGCGTGCGCACTCCGACGTTCCCGCCGTCGGGATTGAGCAGGATGTCGAGGTATGTTCCCGGATTGGCGTAGTCCACACCCATGATGACGGCCTTGTCGAGCGCTGTCTCGATCCACGCGCGAAGGCCGGCGCCGGCGGACGGATCGAGGTTGCCGGAGTCCGTGCCGGCGATCCACAGCGACCCGTCCAACAAACTGAGCTGCGCGGGAGGGTCGAGGTTGTTCAGGCCGACATCACCCTCAGGATCAATGGTGAGGAACTGGGACGATCCGTCATCGCTCTGCACGTTGAAGGGGAAATCGGCGGCATCACGCTGGCGCACGTTCAGGCTCACGTTGTTGAAGATCGTGCCAAAACCAGCCTGCAGACCGTCACCGACGGTGAGGCCCCGTGTGTTCAGCGCAAAGGGCGTGGCGTCGAGGGCCTGGATGCCGAGATCGTCGTACGTGTTGGCACCGGCAGGCGACACCTCG